>JAFNZX010000047.1 GCA_017382615.1 Clostridia bacterium
ACGGTGCCATGTCCTTGATGATCTTATAGCCGTAGGAATCCTCGTTTTTTATGGCAGCCAGGACGCAAACGTCCAGCATGCCCCTTTTGAGTTGAATATCCATACAATACCCCTCCTTACGTAATACATCATATCACGAAGTATTGTGTTTGTCAAGGGGGCTACAATATTTTTCGGAATTTTTTTGCACACCGTCCGTAGTGGCGGATTCCATATCCGCCTGTCATGTCGAGAGCATATGGAATGCCATTTGGCGGGAGCATATGGAATGCTCCCCTACGACAACAAACGCCACCGCGACGCGGTGGCGTTTGTCAAATATGCAATTAACCAAACGGCTTAAACTTATCATCCTCGGTCAGCTCCAGCGCGTCAATGACCGCCTCAAAGCGTGCGCGCGCCTCCAAAAGTCCCTTGGGGTGGTGCGCATCCGAGCCGAGGTAGAATTTACAGCCCTGCTCTTTTGCAATGCGATAAGGACGCATGGTATCCGCGCTCTGCGGATCGGCAAGATTGACGTTGAGCTCTACGCCCATACCCGATTTTGCCACGCGTGCAAACAGCTCGGCATATTCAGCATCGGTAATTGCATTCAGGATATCATCGCGACTCCCCTCACAGCCCCTTGCCATTAAAGCACAGGTAAAGTGTGCAAGTCCCATCTTGTAAAACGGCAGCTTCATATCAAGCAACGCGTGGTTGCGCTGCAGATAGAGCTGTGCTCTGCGTGCAACAGAGGTGTCCTCGGGGGCAATGGTAAAGCCCGTCATATGCAGGTGGCTGGTGGGCACGATGATAAACTCGAATGCGTCCAGCACCTTGTCTGAAATGCCCAAAGTCAAAAACCGATCCATATCAACCTCGCAGCCGAAGTGGAATCTGCAAGCATCATTCTCGGGCAGCGGCAGGATCTTATTTACGTGCTCAAAATTCTGCGCCGCATACCAGGGACTCGCACCGGGTACGTTCTCGTCCCAGTAGTGATCTGTCACGCAGATATCGGCAAAGCCCTCGCGCACGCCGTAATCAAGCAGTGCCGCGGCGGTCTGCTCGGGGTCATCCGAGCAAAGAGAGAGCTGCGAGTGCAGGTGCAGGTCATGGTCGATCAGAAATCTGCTCATAGCGATCAAGCCAGAAAACGCTTGAGATTATCGTAGCCTCTCGCGATAGCTGCATAACAATCCTCTGCGCCTTCAAATTCAATGGAAAAATAACCGTCGTAGCCGGTGTTCTTAATGATCTCAATGCACTTTTGTACGTTGCAATCACCTTCACCAACCGCGGCACCCGCAAAATAGTTGCATCCTCGGGTTCTGCCATATCCGGGCTTGGGCTCGGTGGACTTATACATATCCTTTGCGTGCACGTGCACGGCATAGGGCGCGACGCGCGAAACCGCGGACACGTTATCTTCATCAGCGCACACAAAATTTCCCACGTCCACAAGCAAGCCGAAATTATCGTGCGCAACGGCATTGAAAAGCTGCTCAACGCGATAGGAATCCTGCGCAATATAGCCGTGATTTTCCGAGCAGGTGATAATACCGCACTGCGCACCGTATTCGGTAATTTTTCTTGCGTTATCCGCAATAGTGGGCAGCATCAGCCCAAAGCTTCTGCCGTTTCCCTGCTTGGTGAGTGAATAGCACACGTCGTGACGCATAACCGAGCAGCCAAGCGCAACGGCAACGTCAATCTGTGCCTTCATGCGATCCACCTCTGCTTGATTCGCCTCGGCAGTATCGTGATACAGGTTTGCACCAATGGTGTAGGCGTTGATGGTCATACCAAGCGCATCGGCTCTCTTTTTAAGCTCACCCGCAAACGCAAGTCTTTCTGCCTGCGTAGCGCCCGGCATATCAAGAAATTCGATTGCCTCAAAGCCCATCTCATGTGCCTTGTCTATGGTTTGCTCAAGCGTCAATCTGCCGTCGCGGATTGCCTGGTAGTAGGAATACGAGCTAACCGAAATTTTCATATGACTTCCCTCTTATTTACCCATAATACCGGTCAGGTGGTCGATCGCAGTCTGAATATCCGCTCTGGGATTATCACCGCACTCGCGCTCAATGGTCAAGAAGCCCTTGTAACCGATCTCGTCCAGTGCCTGCAGGTAGGTCGGAAAATGTACGCCGCCCGTGCCAAGCGGTACTTCTTCAAAGTACTGAATGCCTGCAAACTCCTGAGGAACGGGATGCACGACACCATAGATGTACTCGGGATTGCCGCGATGCAGCATAACGCCATCCTTTGCATGTGTATGAACGATATAATCCTTGAGATTGTGAACAGCCTCTACGGGGTCGTCGGCAGATACCATGACCAGGTTTGCAGGGTCAAGGTTGACAGCTACGCCGCGAGAGCCAAGAGAATCCAAGAATTTCTTGAGCACTGCGCTGGTCTCGGGACCGGTCTCAATTGCAAAGTGCGAGCCCATGCTGTCAGCAAACGCAGCCAGCGTACCGCAAGCCTCTTGCATAATGGCATATCTGGGGTGCGCGGGATCTTCCGGTACAACGCCGATATGGGTGGTCACGATATCTGTTTCCAGCTCTTTTGCAAGCTCCAGAATGCGCTTGGATTTTTCAATCGCGCCGGGATTCTTTTCGGGGTTGCCAAAGCCCATGCCAAGGTCACCGCAGATCGCAGAGAAGCACAAGCCGTAGGACTTGACCATATCAAGCAGCTCGCGTCTTTGCGCTGCACTCATATTTTCAGGTGCGTGTTCGCCATAGGTGCAGTACATCTGCAAGCCCTGCACGCCCATTTCCGCAGCAGTTTTGATAGCGGTATGCGTATCGGTACGGAAGGATTCAACGATTACGCCGATGGGAAATTGTTTCATAGGATCTACCTCCAAGGTTTTAGATATAGTTGTATTATATATTTTTTGAGCTGAATTGTCAAGAGTTTTATACATACAATGCAAGAATTTTACTTGACACGCTCCCTTGCGCATGTTATAATGTAACCAATTCTCGGAAAGGTGCTTTGATATGGAAGTATTGTATTTTTTACAAGAGCTGCGCAATCCCGTGTTTGACGTGATCGTGCAGGCAATCACCCTTGTGGGTGAAGAAACCTTTTTCTTGGCTCTGGGGCTTTTCCTGCTTTGGTGCGCCAATAAACGTGACGGCTACATGGTACTCATGGTTGGCTTTACGGGTATGGTTGTCAATCAGTTTTTAAAGATGATCTTCCGCATTCCCCGCCCTTGGGTACAGGATCCCAATTTTGAGATCGTGGAATCCGCGCGCGAGGGTGCAAGCGGCTATTCCTTCCCCAGCGGTCACACGCAAAACAGCGTAGGCTTGCTTGGCTCACTGGGCGTCTGCGCAAAGCGGAGGTGGATCAAGGCGCTGTGTATCGCAGGCGTTGTGCTCGTCCCCTTTTCCCGTATGTACCTGGGCGTGCATACACCGCAGGACGTGTTGGTTTCCATGGGGATTGCGCTTGTGCTGATCGTAAGCTTTGACCTTTTGCTGCGACTCAATGAGAAGCACCCATACGTGATCTACATCATGCTTGGCTGCATGCTTGCGCTGACTGTTTCTTTCCTTGTCTATCTGTACGTTTTTCCCTTCCCGTCGGACGTATTTGCTGAGGAAAACGTCGCAAATTACAACTCCGCACTCAAAAACGCATACACCATGCTGGGCTGCATTCTCGGCGTACTGGTCTTCCGCATACTTGACGACAAGGTCACACACTACGACACAAATGCCGTATGGTGGGCACAGCTGCTCAAGTTTTTACTGGGCGTAGGCATCGTCATGCTGGTCAAGGAGGGCGCAAAGCCGATTCTGAACGCGATTTTCGGCGGACACATGGCGGCACACGCCGTGCGTTATTTCCTTGTAGTTGTTGCCGCAACTGCGTGGACGCTGACATTCCCCTTCTGGAAAAAGCTTGGACAAAAGTCTGCTGCAAGCAAGCAGACGCAAAATGCTCAAACTGCCGAGCAACCTGCAATCACGAAATAAATTTTTAAAGCAGACAAAATGCACCCGCTGTCCATGGACAGCGGGTGATTTTTTATTGTTTTTTGCGGTTTTTACCGAACAAGACGTAGCCTGCGGCAAAGAACGCAACGATCGGCAGCAAGCCTATGACGGACTTGCAACCGCCCTTTTGCGTTTGCTCGGGCTCGGTCTGTGATTCCGAATCTATATCAGGATCAGACGTTACCGGTGCAGTCGATTCGTGAATCGATCCTACGGGTTCGGAGGTGTCGGGCTCGGGCAACGCTTCAATGACTTCGGTTTGCAGGATTTCTCCGCAAACAGTACACTCGATGTGCTTACTGCCCGCGATGCCGATTGCAGGCTCGGTGTCCACGATCCAATCGCTCGGAGTGTGACCGAGAGCGTCAATAACCTCTTGTGCGACAAGAACTTCGCCGCAAACTTCACAGTGCTTCCCTTCCGTCAAGCCGGTTGTGGTGCAGGTCGGTGCGATTGCCTTGTCGGTGACC
>JAFNZX010000048.1 GCA_017382615.1 Clostridia bacterium
CAGCCAGCAAGTTCAATTTTTGAGCCGGATAACCATCATGTCTTACGTATTCCTTATTCAATAGATTGTTTACTTTGGCGAAAATGCTCACGTTCTTCAAGAGAGCATAATCGGCACCTGCATGAAGGACCAGATGATTGTACTTGCTCGTTACCGGAACCAATCGCTCGGCTCCGAAAAGCTCTCCGTAGCGGATCACGGTTTCCATGACCTTGGCCATGACCTCCCCCTTGCCGCCATCGAGAATTTGTTGTTGTTCTTTTGTCAGTTGCATGGATTTCCCCTCTCCCTTCTTACAGCTTCATTGCGACGTCCCACGCGCCCCAGATCACGGTGCGCAGGTTGCCAACCTGATCGGCATCACCAATAACGTGAATATGTCTGCCCTTGCTTGCCAAAGGCGCCGGATTGTATCCGACCGAGAGAATGACGGAATCGACCTCTTCACGAACGGCCTTGCCTTCCTTGTCCTTCAAGACAACGTAGCCCTCTCCAATCTCGGAAAGTGCGGCTTCCAGATGCACGGGCACCTTGTTCGTCTTGAAGAAGTCACGCAGATAGCTCGTATTGGCAAGGCAGATGCCCTTGGTGGTGATAAGGTCATCCTGCATCTCCACGATCACAGGCTTCTTTCCCTTGAGGTAGAGATCGTAGGCGATCTCGCATCCCGTAAGGCCGCCACCGATCACCGCGACACGCTCTCCCACCGTCTTATTCCCCAGCAAATAATCCACCGCCTCGATCGCTCTCTCCGCGCCCTTGACGGGGATACGCTTTGCGACAGCACCGGTTGCCACGATCACCTCGTCGGCCCCCAGAGCCTTAAGATCGGTGACCTCGGTATTCATCTTTACCGTGATCGGGTATTTGGAAAGCTCACGGATGTACCATGCGATCAGCGCGCGATCCTTCTCCTTGAAGGAGGGCGCCGCTGCCGCGATGAAGACACCGCCCAGCTTGTCGCTCTTCTCATAGAGGGTGACCGTATGTCCCCGCTTTGCCAACAGGATCGCAGCCTCCATGCCACCGATGCCGCCACCAATGACCGCAATGTTCTTCTGCTTTTTGGCAGGAGAAACGGCGTATTTCTTGGACTGCATGGTTTCGGGATTCAACGCGCAACGCGCAAGTCCCATGGTATCGGTCAGATCCTGCGTGTTGGCGTGTCCCTTGGAGGAGGAGAAGTTGAAGCATCCGCTATGGCAGCAGATGCAGGGCTTGATGTCCTCCAGTCGGTCCTCGATCAGCTTTGTGACCCACTCGGGGTCGGTCAGGAACTGGCGTGCAACACCAACTGCATCGATGCGCCCCTCGGCAATCGCCGCCGCGCCAACGTCCGGCTCCATACGTCCCGCACAAACGACCGGAATATCCACAAACTTCTTGATATGCGCCACATCCTCGAGATTGCAGTTCTGCGGCATATACATCGGCGGATGCGCCCAGTACCAGGAGTCATACGTACCGTTGTCGGCGTTGAGCATATCGTAGCCCGCATCCTGCAAATATCTGGCGGCTCTTTCGGATTCAGCCATGCCGCGTCCTACCTCAACGTAGTCCTCTCCGGGCATAGCCCCCTCGCAGAAGCCCTTCATCTTGGATTCCACGGAATAGCGCAGCGATACGGGATAATCCGCGCCGCAGGCCTCCTTGATCGCCTTGACGACCTCTGCTGCAAAGCGGTAACGGTTCTCAAAGCTGCCGCCGTACTCGTCGGTGCGCTTGTTAAAGAACGCAATGGCAAACTGGTCAAGCAAATACCCCTCGTGTACTGCGTGCACCTCCACGCCGTCCACGCCCGCATCGCGGCAGAGCTTTGCGGTCTTGGCAAACGCCTCGATGATCTCGTGAATCTGCTCCTTGGTCATCTCGGGACAGATGATATCGTGGGCCCAGCGAGAGGGCTGAGGGCTGGGAGATGCAAGCTCGTGATTGGTGTCCAGCACGGGCTTGATCAGCGTGCGTGTCAGCTTGTTCTTGTGCAAGGGGGCGACCAGCTCGGTGATTGCCCAGGAGCGGCCCATGCCTGCGGTCAGCTGAATGAACAGCTTTGCTCCCGTCTTATGGATCTCATCCATAAACTACTTGAGCTCCTCGAACATCTTGGGATTCTGGTACAGATACTTGCCCCAGAAGGTATCACGAATGGGCGCAATACCGGGGATGATCAGACCGACGTTGTTTTGCGCGCGCTCCAAAAACAGCTTGGCAGCCTCCTTGTCAAAGTGGCAGCCCGTCAGCTCAAACCAACCGAACAGCGAAGTGCCGCCCATGGGGCACATGACGATGCGGTTTTTGATCTCGACGTTGCCAATCTTCCAAGGTGTAAACAACGCTTGATACTTGGGATCGGTTTGTTGATTCATAACACTTCTCCTATGTATATTATTTTTTATTTTCCTACGCAAAAATGTGCGAAAATGCCCGCAACCACGTCCTCGGACACCGCTCTGCCGTCCACCTCGGCAAGTGCCTCTGCTGCTTGCTCGACGTCCGAGCAGCAAAGGTCGATGGGCAGCCCCATCCCGATGGCACCAAGTGCCTGCTCCAGCCGCTCGCAAGCCAGGATCAGCGCGGCATGCTGGCGTGCGTTTGCCACCACGGCATCATGGCGCAGATCGATCGCGCCGTCAATAAACATCTGCTCCACCACCTGCACAAGTGCATCAAATCCCGCGCCCGTCATGGCAGAGAGGCACGTGGTCGTTTGCACGCTCGGTGCAAGGCGTTCTTGCAGGGCAGATATCTGCGCGTCCGTTGCCGCATCGGTCTTATTGAGCACACCGATCACGCAGCCTGCGTGATGCGAAAGCTTTTGCAACAGATCCTCGTCCTCGTCGGTCAAGGGCGCACACGCGTCAAACACGGCAAGCACCAGCTCGGCACTCTCAAGGTGCTCCAGCGCACGCGCAATGCCGATCTGCTCCACATAATCGTCCGACTCTCGCAAACCCGCAGTGTCGTGCAAGCGCACCGTCACGCGCCCTAAGGCTGCCGTTTCGCTCAGCACATCACGCGTCGTGCCCGCAATATCGGTCACGATTGCCGCTTCCCTGCCCACAATGCGATTATAAAGCGAGCTCTTGCCGCCGTTTGCCTTGCCCACGATAACCGTGGGGAGCCCTTCAGCAACCGCGTGTCCCGTGCGATAGGTATCGGCAAGCCTGCGCGTTTTGTCAAGTGCTGCCCTCAGCGCGTCAGCAATTTGCTCGCGGCTCATATCCGCCAAATCCTCATCGGGATAATCAATGACCGCAAAAATGCTGGAGAGCACCAAGCACAGCCCCTCGTATATTTCATTGGTCTTTTTGCTGAGTCCTCCGCGCATGCCCGCGCCCGAAAGCAGCATCTGCTCTCGCGTGCCCGCCTCAAGAAGGTTGCCGAGTGCCTCTGCAGCCGAAAGCCCCAGTTTGCCGTTGATAAAGGCGCGCTTGGTAAACTCGCCCGCCTCGGCAGGTCTTGCGCCGGCTGCCAAAAGGCAGGTCAACACGGTCCGGGTAACCAGAATGCCGCCGTGGCAGGTGATCTCCACGGTATCCTCACCCGTAAACGAATGCGGTGCGCGGAACACCACAGCCATGCCGTCGTCCACCTGCGTGCCGTCGGTCGCGTCCATGATGCGCCCATAGACCATATAATTGGCGTCCAGATCGCCAAGAGCCTTGCCGCCCATAGGCAGAAAAACGCGCGCGGCAATTTCCACGGCGCACTCGCCGCTGATGCGAAGCAGCGCAACGCCCCCCTTGCCGTACGGGGTGCTTACGGCAGCAATGGTATCCGTAATCATACAAAAACCTCTTTGTCCATAATATGTCATTTTAATTATAAACCATTTCTGTGCGTTTGTCAAGTTGGTTTGTGTGGGAAGAAGCGCAAGCCACCCCCAAGTGTCATCCTGAGCGAAGTATGAAAGTCCGTGACTTTGCTTAAAAGCGGAATGACGCTTATTCGGGCTTTCATACGGAGTCGAACTTTTGCGGGTTGAGGATGCGATATTTCGCAACTCGTTGCGAAATGGCGCACCGCAGCAAGCAAAAGCGCGCATATTCGCCAAAGGCGAATTGCAGCGGGATCTCTGAATAAGTTACTCAACGTCTGCTTAGCCTTTGTAATATTCTTAAAGTAGTCCCCAACCGATTACGATCAAATGTTACTTTATGCAAGCAGGCGTACCAAAAGCCGTTTGGAGATCCCTTCCTCGTCTGTGCTTCGCACAAACTCGTCGGTTTTGCTCCGTTCCGCGCCATTTCGCAATTTATTGCGAAATACCGCTGCACTCTGCAAAACTTCGACTACGCTCAGGATGACACTCAAGGTGTCGATACGGCTAAATGAATGCCCATCCTACCGTAATAATGCAAAAGGACCGCTTGTAAGCAGTCCTTTTTACATTTATTCATTTCCCTTCTTTGCCTTCTTGAACACCAAGAACTTGCCGATGATATAATTGGCAACGATGTTGCACACCGAGGCAAGACCCATGGCGCAAAGCTCAATGCCCGCACCGCGGTAGGGAGTAAGGTCCACGGTCAGAAATTCCATGTGCTCGGGCAAAATGGCACCGAGTGCAAGCACCACGCCCAAATTGAGCAGCCACTCAAAGAGCACGAACGTGGCAAGCCTGCCGCCGAAAAATTCCGCCATCTGTCTCCAGATATTCGCCTTTTTGTCGGCATCCTTGAACACAAACGCGCGATTTGTAAAGAATGCAAACAGCACGGCGCAGACCCAAGAAATAACACTGGCAACTGTAAACAGCACGGTATACTGCACGCTCAGCTCGTCCTGAATTTCAAAGATCGCCTTACCGGGCCACAGAATGCCAAAGCGCACGATCCAGCTGACAAGCGTGGTCAACACGCCGAATACAAGGTACATGATCACTTCCATTATGGTCTTTACCCAGCTGACAAGCGTGGTCAGCACACCGAACACAAGGTGCATGACCGCTTCCTTGGTGGTCTTTTTTGCGTTATTTTCCATATTTCCTCTTACTTGTTGATCTGATAGGTGGTTCCCTCACGGGTATCCAGCAGCGTGACGCCCTTGTCCAGCAGATACTGGCGAATGCGGTCTGCCTCGGCAAAGTCTTTTGCCTTCTTGGCAGCAGCTCTTTGATCGATCAGCGTCAGAATTTCCGCCACAAAGGGATCCTGCATCGCCTGCTCGCGTGCAGCCTTTTCCTCCGCTTCCTTCTCTGCTCTGCGCTTGTCGGCGGTCTGCACCAGCTCCAGGGACAACACCGCATCAAAGTCAAGCAGCAGCGCGCGCTTGGTTGCGTCGTTGCACTTTGCCTTGAGCACGTCGTACACAGCGGTGATGGCAAGAGAGGTGTTCAGGTCGTTATCCAGCGCCTTTTGGAAGTTTGCCTTGCCCTGCGCAAATGCTTCTGCATCCACCTCGCCCTCGGTGGAGAGCTGCATGACGCGCGCGATCAGCTTTTCGTAAGCAACGACCGCGTTATCCAGGTTCTCCCAGGAGAACACCAGCGACTTGCGGTAGTGCGACTGCAGGCAGAAGAATCTGTACGCTAAGGGGTCGTAGCCCTTGCTCTCCAAGAGAGAAACAGTCAAAAACTCGCCCGAGGACTTGCTCATCTTACCGCTATCGGTATTGAGGTGCAGCACGTGGAACCAGTAATTGCACCACTTATGCCCCACGTACGCCTCGCTCTGCGCGATCTCGTTGGTATGGTGGGGGAACGCGTTATCAATACCGCCGCAGTGAATGTCAAGGTACTCGCCAAGGTACTTCATGGAAATACCCGAGCACTCAATGTGCCAGCCGGGGTAACCGATACCCCAGGGAGACTCCCACTTGAGCTCCTGATCGTCAAACTTGGACTTGGTGAACCAAAGCACAAAGTCCGCCTTGTTTCTCTTGTTCTCGTCCTTCTCTACGCCCTCGCGCACGCCCTCGGCAAGATCCTCTTCCGAGAAATCGTTGAACACGTAGTATTTATCCAGCTTTGCGGTATCAAAATAGATGTTGCCGCCCGCCTCATACGCGTATTCCTTATCCAGAAGTCCCTGCACAAGGTCAATAAATTCCTTGATACAGCCGGTTGCGGGCTGTACGATGTCGGGGGTCTTGATGTTGAGCTTTTTGCAATCGGCAAAGAACGCATCGGTATAGTATTGTGCGATCTCCATGACGGTTTTATGCTCGCGCTTAGCACCCTTGAGCATTTTATCCTCGCCCTCATCGGCATCACTTGTCAAGTGTCCGACGTCGGTGATGTTCATGACGCGCGTAACGTCATAGCCCGCATAGCGCAGATACTTCTCCAGCACGTCCTCCATGATATAGGTGCGCAGATTACCGATGTGCGCGTAGTGATATACGGTAGGTCCGCAGGTGTAGCTGCTGACCTTACCGGGCTCGTGGGGTACGAATTCTTCTCTTTTATGGGAAAGTGAGTTATATAAAATCATAGTGTAGATCCATCCTTATTTGTTAGTTTGCAGCATGCGCACAAGTGTACGCGCAGCGCCGAGCGTGTCGGCGGCTAATTGCTCACGCGTCTTGTCGTACATGCAAAGATGCGAGGTTTTGGTTTCAAAATCCAGCACGCCCTCGTAGCCGACGGCAGAGAGACCCTTGATCACGTCTGCCCAATCGATCTGCCCCGTCAAGGGCACAAGGTGTGCGTCCGAGCCGTCGTTGTCGTGCAGGTGCACCAGTGCCAGCGTGTTGCCCAGCAGCTTGATCTCATGGGATTGCGCAAGTCCTGCGGTGTGCGCGTGACCGGTATCCCAACAGGTTTGAATGCCAAGCTTTTTGGCGATTGCCACGATCTCCACAGCGCGACAGCCGTACAGGTGATCGTGCAAGGACTCCTTTGTGCTTGCCATATTCTCCACGGCAAGCGTGACGCC
>JAFNZX010000049.1 GCA_017382615.1 Clostridia bacterium
ACTGGATCGCGCTGGACGGCGGCATTCTGATCTCCTGGCTGTCCTTTATGTGCATGGATATCATCACCAAGCATTTCGGTCCAAAGGCATCCACCATCATTTCCATTCACGCAGCGGCAATCAACCTTTTGACCTGCCTGATCTTTTTTGTGGCAAGCGTCATTGTATCCAATGCCAACGATTATTCCGCGTTTGACAGCATTTTCGGTGGTACGTGGTTCGTGCTGCTGGGCAGCACCGTGGCGTTTTTGTCGTCTGCCGTCATCAATAATCTGCTCAATCACACAATAGGCAAAGCCTTTCGCAAAAATCCGGACGGCAAGCTTGCCTATGCCATGCGTACCTACGTATCCACCTTTATCGGGCAATTCCTGGATAATTTCATCTTTTCCGTGATCGTGTTCGTATTCTTTGCGCCCATCTTTTGGGACGGCTTTTGCTGGACGGTGCTGCAATGTGCCACCTGCGCACTGACGGGAGCGGTTGCAGAGCTGATCATGGAGATCGTATTCTCGCCCATTGGCTACCGTATCACCAAGAAATGGCGCGCGGAAAACGTCGGGAAAGCATATTTTGACTATGTAGAAGGGGAAAACAAGGCATGAAAGTATTGATTACAGGCACCTCGCAGGGCATCGGCAAAGCCATTGCAGAACGCTTTTTGACGGCAGGGCACGACGTGATTGGCATTGACCGCCAAGCGGCAAGCATTGAGAACGCCGCATATACCCACTATGTGTGCGACGTGCGCGACAAGGAGCATTTGCCCGCGATCGAGGGCGTGCAGATCCTTGTCAATAACGCGGGCACGCAGAATGAGGATGATATTGACGTCAACCTCAAGGCACTCATCTATATGACCGAAACGTACGGCGTGCAGCCCGCTATTCGTTCGGTGCTCAACATCGGTTCTGCAAGCGCACATACGGGCGCTGAATTTCCCGCATATTGTGCAAGTAAGGGCGGCGTACTGGCATACACCAAGAACGTGGCTATGCGAGTCGCCAAATACGGCGCAACCTGCAACAGCCTTGACCCGGGCGGCGTACTGACACCCTTGAACCAATGCGTCATCGACGATCCCGCGCTTTGGGCGCAGATCATGGATGAAACCCCCTTAAAAAAATGGGCAACCCCCGAGGAGATTGCCGAGTGGGCGTATTTTTTGACCGTGACCAACACCTTCTGCACGGGGCAGAGCATCCTTGTGGACGGCGGTGAGTCGATCAACTACAACTTTATCTGGAAAGATTAAAAAAAGCCGATACGAAAAAGCGTGATGTCCTTAGCGGAGAAATAAAATAAGGGTATGGGCAAAGACCAGTGCATTTGTTATACAAATGCGAAACTGGCGATAAAAACAGAAGAGAGAGTAATGCTTAACGCAAAAACTCTCTCTTTTCTGCTTTTTAAGTGATATTCTTTGCTATCGCAAAGAGTGATATTATTGCTATCGCAATAGTGATATTGAATCCTTTCGGCTTCAGTGATATTCTATTCGCCC
>JAFNZX010000050.1 GCA_017382615.1 Clostridia bacterium
CGTTACTGCGGGACTGTCCCCCGTGTCGTGGCGATGCGGGATCTACGGGCGAATCATGTGCCCCTCGTAGATCCTCAAAACGCGTACCGCGTTTTGACTTTCAAAAATCAGCAATTTGTTGCAGATTTTTGAAAGTTCGACACGAAAACACCCACACGGGGTGTTTTCTTGCTCAGGATGACACGAGGGGGATAGGCACGCTGCGGGAGCAAGCCCCCGCCCTACGCATCATGCTTTAAGCGTTTTCTCTAATACACTCCGCGACCTGTTTTGCGGCAACCTCAATGCCCTCTTCGGACAGGTGGAGGTAGTCGGAGCAGATGTACTTATCGATATCCGCAGCAATGGTGGCGTGCAGATCGTTGATGATAACGCCCTCTTTGCGCAAAGCGGCAGTCACAGCCTCGTTGTAGGCGTTCAGGCGCGCGCTGTCATGCCCCCACATGGCAAGATGCGTGGGCGTGGTGGTGGCAAAAATGACGGTTTTTCCGTAGGTTTTGAGAATCTTGGCAATGCGCACCATGGTGTCACAATAGGTGTCGATAGGCGTAAACGCGCCGTCGCCAAACAGATCGCACACATCCCACAGACCGTTGTTCCAATGGATGACGTCCGCACCCTCAATCTGCGCCTTGCAATCGTACAGCATGCGCAGCGTATACGCGGCAAAGCGCGCGTTATCGTCGGACTGCCAAACAGTATAGTCCTCGCCAAGCAGCTCGGCAACGCGCTTTCCGTAGCCGATCAGACGAATGGAATCTCCCAATAATACAACCTTTTTCATAATATTACACTCCTTCATTCCCATTGATAGTGATAAGAGCCGCTGCCCACAATCTCGGTTCGGTCGGGCAGATGGATCTTGGCAGTCGTGCCAAACGGCACGGTCACGTACAGGCAGGTGTGGCCAAACCGCTTGACCCAGCGCACGCTGACCTGCCCCTTGATCGTATCCACGTGTGCTTGTGCCGAAAGCAACCCGCTCGGATAATGCGGTGCGATCTCAAATTCTGCACATCCGGGGGCGACGGGCTTAATGCCGCAAAGCGTGCTGTACAGCCATTTGTAAACAGAGCCGTACATGGGGTGATTGTGCGAGTTCATGCCGTCCTCTTTTTTGAGCTCAAAGCGTTCCCAAACGGTGGTCGCCTCGTTCTGAATCATAAAGCCGTACGAGGGATATTCCTCGCTTATCAGAATCTTCCACGCGTCGTCCACGTAGCCGTATTTTGCAAGCATTTCCAGCATATACAGCGTACACAGGTTACCCGTGGTGAACTTATAATTCCGCTCGCGCAGATCGATTACCATGACCTCGGCAGCCTTTTCGCGCGCGTCATCAGGCAAAATGCCAAGCCAGAGCGAGAACGCCTGCGAGGCTTGCGAGCCGCCTGCCATCTTGGCAGACGCTGCATCCCACCATTTCTCCAGCATAGCAGTCTTGATCTTGTCCGCCAATGCTTCATACTCGGCTTGCTTGTCTGCGTTTCCGAGCTGCTTTGCCATACGGGCAAGTGCTGTGCAGTTATAGTAGGAAAATCCCGTTGACATAAAGCGTCCGTCGGTCACGGCACTGTTGGCGTCCTCAAACGAGCGGCATGCGTAAGCGGGAGCTGCCCAGTCACCGTAATAGGTATAGTTGACAATGTAATCATCGCTGCGCGAAAGCAGAGATTGCTCCCATGCCTCAAACCAAGGATAGGCTTGCTTGATGATCTCGTAGTTACCCGTAAACAAGAGGCTCTGCTCTCCTGCCACAAGGAAGGACGAGCAAACGGGGTCTGCGGGATACTGCCCAAACAAGAAGGGCGCACAGCAGGTAAACGCACCGTCCGCGCGTTGCTCTGCGTGAATATCCCCGATCACCTTGGGAAAAATGCGACCGATATCAAACGCATAGGGCGTGGCGGTAAAGCGCACGGTGGCGTCGTTCATCCAGCCCATGCGCTCGTCGCGCTGCGGGCAGTCGGTCAGGATCGAGTGAATATTGGATTTCTCGGTCTGAATGGCATTTTTATACAGCTTGGAAACCAATGCCGAGCCACATACAAAGTCGCTGTCATTGGCGATATCGGTATAGAGCGCAACGGCAATCACGCTGTTCTTGTCCGGGCAAGGATAGCCGTCAAGCTCGATATAGCGGAAGCCGTGATAGGTAAACTTGGGCCGCCAGACTTCAAGATCGCGCTCATCACCCGATGCGATATAGGTATCGGTCTGTGCCGCGTCACGCAGGGGCAGATTGTAAAGCCCACCGTCCTCGTCCAGCATCTCACCCATGCGCATGGTGACCTTGTGCCCTTCCTGCATGCCCTCGGGCAGCACAATATGCGGGACACCCGCAATATTCTGCCCAAAATCGAGGATATACTTGCCGTCACCCAAAGCGTAGATACTATCGGCATAGTACCACTCCTGCTCGCAGATGGGCTCCACCGTCATAGGCACAAGTTGCTCTGTCGGTGAAGGCGTGATGACCGCCTGCACGAAATCTTTGCCTCCGCCCGGCAACATCCATTGGGGATCACTTAAGCGCGCGTCATAGGTCTCACCGTCAAAAATGCTGACGTCGGTAATGGCGTCATGACCGCAAAGCCAAGAATCGTCGGTGACAATGGTCTGTGTACTGCCGTCCGCAAAGGTCAGCACAAGCTTTGCTATCAGTGCCGTATCTCCAAAAAACTCTACGGGCCTGCCTGCAAACACGATGTCAAAAATCTTGGTATTGTTGTATCTCCAACCGTCCGCGACCTCTACGGCAAGGGCGTTTGCACCTACGACAAAGTGTGGCGCAAAATCGGTCATGATGGCATACTGTACCTGCTTTTTATAATTGGTATGCGCAGGGTCAAGACGGCACTGGTCAACATCAATTCCATTCACCTTGACGTGATGATATCCAATACCTGCAACGTACAAACAAGCATCCACGGGCTGCTCGGCAAGCTCAAAATCCTTGCGGAAGCAGGTGGGTACGCGCTTTTTGACCTCGGGATGGGTGATCCAGGCCGCAGAGGTCATATCGGTCAAGCCGTATATAAAGGCATTTCCATAGCCCCAATACTTGAATTGTTCGCTTTCATTGCCGTAAGCATCGCGTACGCATACAGAAATCAGCAATTCCTTTCCCTCGGGCAGCGGATCACCTGCATATGTCATGCTCTGCTCTTTTTGCTCACACCAACCGCTGTCCCAAAACAGCTCTTTCCCAAGCTCTTCAAATTCCTCATCGTATACGTTAAGATCGGGACAGTATATACGCACACGAAAAGCAGTTTGGTAATTATTCGGAATATCCGAAATTACCGACCAGGAAAAGGTCGGGTTGGGAGATGCGGTTACCTTGTGGCGAAACATGCCTGCCAGCTTGCCGCCGTCCATATATATCTGATTGACTTTGATGTTTTCCATATTATCCACGTTTACTCTGTACGGTTGCTTCGTACGCCTTGAGCTGATCGATCCATTCGGTGCCTACGGGAACGCCGCGCGTGTAGCAAAGGTAATCCCAAACCGCGTTACTCGGCAGGTTGCGGAACTCGTCAAGCAGCGCAAGTCTTGCGGTCAGGTCACCGTCAATCTCTGCCTTTTGCAGCATGGGGTACGGCTCAATCAGCGCGTCAAGCAACGCCTTGCCCGCCGCACGCAAACCGATCGCCCACGCACCTACACGGTTGACGGTAGCGTCGAAATAGTCAAGTCCCATAAAGACCTTGCCCGAATCGTACAAGTGACCGCGCACGACCTGCTGCATGATCGCGCTCAGATCGTCACCCTGCGTCAGCACGTGGTCGCTGTCCCAGCGCACGCCGCGGCTGATGTGCAAAAGCAGCGTATCAATGTAAGGATATACGGCAGAAATCTTATCCACGATGGACTCAGTGGGGTGGTAATGCCCCGTATCCATGCAAACGCCGATGCCGTGCGTGGCGGCATACGCCAGATAAAACTCATGCGAGCCAACGGTAAAGCACTCCGTACCGATGCCAAACAGCTTGCCCTCCAGTACGTCGCGCACGTTTGCCTTATCGTAATTGACCGAAAGAATCTCGTCAAGAGAGTCCGCAAGGCGCGCTCTGTAAGCAAAGCGGTCTGCAGGAATGTCCTTGGTGCCGTCGGGCACCCAGATGTTGTTGATACAAACCTCGCCTAGCTCGCGACCGATGTCGTTGGCAATGGCTCTGCCGCTCTTGCCCGCTTTGATCCAATACTCACGGGTCGACTTATCGGGGCTTGCCAGCGAGCAGCCGTCCTTCATCATGGGATGCGTAAAGAAGGACACGTTGAAATCCAGCGCATAACCGCGCTGCTTTGCCCAGTCGATCCATCCTCTGAAGTCCTCGGTGGTCTGCAAATTGCGCTCGGTGGTGCCGGGCTCACCGTACATGGAGTGCAGATTGACGCGCGGCTTTGTGGGCGAGAAGGAAAACGCGGTTTCAATATCCATGCGCATTTCCTGACCGTTGCGCGCTCTGCCGGGATAATTGCCCGTGACAAGGTTCTCGGAATGCACGCCCTCGTGCTTTTCAAAGCCTACTACGTCATCCCCCTGCCAGTTATGCAATGTGATCGGAATGGTCTTAAAAATTTCGATTGCAGCATCGGTATCCACACCGTATGCGGCATACACCTTTTTTGCGTCCTCATAGGCACGCAGAATTTGTTCGGGATCTCGTTTCATGGGTAATACCTCCCTTTATTTATTTTTTTGAAAGGGGTTTCAGGGGAAAACTTTTTTCAAAAAGTTTTCCCCTGAGCGCTCCCCCCGCTTCTCCACTCTCACTTATCCATCTGATACAAATAACTCAGACGTCCCATGGGCAGAGATCGTCCCGTGGCGTAGTAGTCCATGATCTCGGCGGGGTCAGATACGCCGTCGGCTACCTTGAAGTAGAAGTCGCCGCCGTCCTCCAGACCCAGCGCGGCGCGGGGGATCATGATCTGCATGACACTTCCCTGCACCGTATAGGTGGCGGAGGCCTCCAGCGCCTCACCCGTGTAGTCGGAGTTCAGCTTCTCAATGGTGGCGGAGGAGCCGTCGCGACCGCGGCCTACGACAAACTCGTAGCTCTCCCAGCCCTTCATGGCGGGAGAAGTGCCGAGACCGATGAACAGATTCATAAAGTTCGCCCCGTCGGCGGTGACGATATCGCCCTCGCACTTGATGTAGAAGTAGAGATTTTCGGCATCGTTGGTGACCCGCACCTCGGTGATGTTGTTGCGGACGGCCGCTTGCTCAAACTTCACGGTAGGCGCGCCGCCCACGCTGTTGCGGGAGCCGTCGTCCTTACCTACGCGGCGGTAGACGGCGTTGACATCATTCCATTGGTCGGGGGAGGCGGTCACGTCGATGGTCTTACGGACGGTATCCGCGATCATGCCCTCGGCGGAGTTATACTTATACTGACGGATGTAGTACATCATCTGGATGTAGTAGGCATCCTCATAGCCTCCCTTCATGGGCTCGGCATCGCGGGAATACTCCAGATCCACGCCGTCGATAAAGGCATACTCACCCTCGTAGAAATTCTTCTGTGCGACCCACTCGTTCCAGCCCGTGATCATGACAAAGCGGGGATCGCGGAGCAGGGCGGTGCGCCACTGGTAGTCGAAGAAGGTGCCGCTCATGACACCGTCAGCCATGTTCTGCTTGCGACGGGGATCGTAGCCGCGCCCCCAGTTCATGCGCCCCTCATGGGTGAGGGAGAAGCTAAAGGGCAGGGCAGGGTGGGTGGCGATAGAAACCGAGATCATATCGGTGCGCATGGGCTGGGGATATTTCCACTCGGTATAGGGCCAGGCGTTCTCCACGCCCTGGCCGCTCTCGTAGGGCCACAGCACCTCACGCATGTAGAAGAAATCCCGCAGCTCCTGCGGCAGATCCCCGGGCTTGTAGGATGTGTCCCCGCGGGAAGCGGCCTCATTCAAGTCGTCGGCCTCGTCGGTGTAGCCGATCATCATGGGCTTGCCGTCCACGCGGTACCAGGACTCGGGGTACAGCTCCTTCTTGTATACGTCGTTATAGAGGGTCTTAATGGTCTGAATGGAGCGGCTGTGGGTGAGGTAGGTGATCTGGGGGGCATCCCACCCTTCGGCGCGAAGCTCGGATATGACCTTCATGACCTTTTCGGCTACACTCTGGTAGGTAAAGCAGTTGGACACGTCAAAGACCAGAAAATCCACCCCCGCTTGGGTGAGCAGCTCCATATGACGGCGGATGACCCACTCGTCGGAGCTGTTGTAGTAGCCGTACAAAGGCTCGCTCCACCAATGGAACTGTCCTGCTGGGCTAAGCTTACGGTCATCGGCGTGAAATAAGGTATCTTTTCCGTGCTCGGCCAGGATCTTGGAGATATCGTAGATCTCGGGCATCCCGTGCTGACCCAACCAGAGAAAGTAAAAGATACCCACTTCCTTGTCTTCCTTGCGGGAGGAGACGGGAGACAGTGAGCGACCGTGCTCGTCAAAGCCCACCAGCATATTCACATTGTAACCGTTCTCGTACATATTTGTAACCGTCCTTTCGGGCTCGGGTGCTTGGGTTTCTGCCTCGGTGGGCGCTTCGGTGGGCACCGAGGTGGGTTCCTCGGTAGCGGGCGCCTCCGTGGTCACATGGGTGGACGCATCGGCGGTCGCGGCTGCCTCGGTATCCGACTGATCGGGAGAGGATGTGACACAGGCAACCGTCCCCGTGGCTACGGCGCCCAACAGGAACCCCGCCAGCAGGCAGGCAGTTATTTTTTTGAGCATGGCAAAAGACCTCCTTGTGGGATGCTTTCATTATACCATCCCATCAGGCCACATGTCAAGGGGTGCCGCAGAAAATAAGCATTATTCACAAAACAACGCGTTCTTTTGTGTATTTCACCCATAATCCATGTCAGAGCTTTTGAAGCAATGCCTCCAGCCGCTCGTACTGCTCCCGCTCGTCCCGGATGATCTCCCGCAGCTCCGAGATCACGGCCTCGTCCCTGGCGGCGGCAGAGAGGGATTCCAGCTCGGTGATGCTCGCGGCTTCTGCGGCAAGATCCTGGCGGAGCATCCGACGCACCACGGGGAGCGCGCGGCAGGAAGCATCCCCCGTCAGGTCGATGCGTGGGGTGCGCATTCTCATGGTCACCCCGGGGTCTCCGCCCAGGGCGCGAATGAGCCGTCCCAGGGTATGAAAATGGGCCATGTCCTCGGTAGCCAGGTCCAGGAACAGCTCCGAGGCTTCGTTGTCCAGCCCCTCGGTAAGCAGATGCTGGTAGGTGTAGGTGATGACCTGGTTCAATTCCTCGTTGTAGGCGCGCATCATACGAGTAGCTAGACGGGGATCGGGACGAATGATGGGAGTGGGGAAAAATTGATTCATGGACTACCTCCTTATGTAGGTGTACTGTCCACAGGATATGCAGGTTTCCTCTCCCCCGTCCGCAGGGAGGGCAGTCCCATTTTTCTCAAAAAAAAGGTTTTATTTATTTTCTGATTTTATTGTATCATTTTCTGCTTTGTATGTCAAGAAAAAACCGCCCTTTCGGGCGGTTTTTTCTGAAAGGATATTTTATTCTTGATCGGGGTTTGCCGAGTGGCACTTGCCTGCCATAGCGCAGCCTGAGCAGGAGCATCCGCAGGAGCAGGTCTTTTTGCCCTTTTTCTTGTCCCGCACCATCAGCACGATGACAAGCGCGATCACAGCCACGACGATAGCACCAACCGCTATCGTGCCGATATTGGCACTCAGCCAATCAAACAGTATCATGGTTTACCTCAAATTACTTGGATTTTTTTGCCTTTTGGGCATACTTGTTGGGGCGCACCAGCATATAGAGTCCAAAGAGGATGACTGCTACTGCTGCGATCAAACCGACAACGTTGACCTTGCCCGTAAAGGCACTGCCGAGCTGATAAATGATCAGCGAAACGGCATATGCAAACACGCACTGATAGCCGATGGCAAATGCCGTCCACTTGGCGCTGTTCATTTCTCTTCTGATCGCGCCCATAGCGGCAAAGCAAGGAGCGCAGAGCAGATTGAAGATTAAGAAGGAGAAGCCTGCAAGACGGGTCATGCCGACAAAATCCAGCACGCCAAACACTGCAACAACCTCTTCCTTTGCAACCAATCCCATGAAGGTTGCTACGGTTGCTTCGATGGAGCCAAAGCCCAGAGGGATAAAGATCCACTTGAGCGCATTACCTACAATGCCAAGCAGGCTGTTTGCCATGTCCATTTCGGGATTAAAGAGGAATTTTCCGTCTACAAACCCGAAAGAAGATCCTGCCCAAATGATAACGGCAGACAGCAGAATCACAGTTCCCGCCTTCTTGACAAACGACCAAGTTCTCTCCCAAACGCTATGCCAGATGTTGGAGGGCGTGGGCCAATGGTAAGCGGGCAGCTCCATGACAAAGGGAGATGCTTCGCCGGAGAACATTTTGGTCTTTTTGAGCATGATGCCCGACAAAATCACGGCTGCAATACCGATAAAGTATGCCACGGGAGCGACCCACCAAGCACCGCCAAACAGCGAGCCCGCAATCATGGCAATGATGGGCAGCTTTGCTCCGCAAGGAATAAAGGTTGTGGTAATGACCGTCATACGGCGGTCCTTTTCGTTTTCAATGGTACGCGATGCCATAATACCGGGAACGCCGCAGCCCGTGCCGATCAGCATGGGAATAAACGACTTGCCCGAAAGGCCGAAGCGGCGGAAAATTCTATCCAGCACGAAGGCGATGCGCGCCATATAACCGCAAGCCTCCAAGAATGCAAGCAGGATAAACAGCACCACCATCTGAGGCACAAAGCCAAGCACCGCACCAACACCGCCTACAATGCCGTCCAGCACCAACGCCTGCAGCCAATCCGCGCAGCCGATGGCATTAAGTCCCTGCTCTACAAGCACGGGAATGCCGGGCACCATCATGCGATAATCCCCAATTGCGGGAGTATTTTCCAGCACCGCGTCAGCCTCTGCGGTAATATCGTAGCCTGCTTCCAGGAGTGCGTCGTTATAAGAGCCGTAAGCCTCTTCGAATGCACCAATGTCGCCTTCCTGCACAGCTGCAAGAATCTCGTCAGCGCCTACGACGCCTGCATCGTGCGCCTGCTCCAACACGGGAAGCATGACAGCGTGGTTCAGCAGATTTTCCTCTGCATATGTATCCACAGCATCGTTGTACTTCTGTGCACCGATGACGGGCACAGCCCATTCATCGCCAAACAAGCCGTCGTTGGTAAAATCGGTCACCCACGTACCGACCGTGGAAACCGAAATGTAATACACAAGGAACATAATCACCACAAAGATGGGGAGCGCGAGGATGCGGTTCGTCACCACGCGGTCGATCTTATCCGACACGGTCATGCGGCTTGTGTTCTTTCTCTTGTAGCAGCCCGTAAGCAGGGTTGCGATATAATTATAACGCTCGTTGGCAATGATGCTCTCGCTCTCATCGTCAAGCTCAGCTTCAGCCATGACGATATCGTGCTCGATATGCGCCACCTTTTCCTCGGGCATGGCAAGCTGGTCCAGCACCATGCGGTCGCGCTCGAAAATCTTGATAGCGTACCATCTCTGCTGCTCCTCGGGCATGCCGTGTACGGCAGCCTCCTCAATGTGCGCAATGGCGTGCTCCACAGCACCCGAAAAATTATGCGAGGGCGCAGGAGCTTTGGTGCCTGCTGCAGCGATTGCAGCCTCGGCAGCCTCCTCAATGCCCGTGCCCTTGAGTGCCGAGATCTCGACAACGGGACAGCCAAGCTTTTTGGAAAGTGCCTCAATATCCAAGGTATCGCCGTTCTTGCGCACCACGTCGATCATATTGATGGCAATGACCACGGGAATGCCCAGCTCGGTCAGTTGGGTGGTCAAATAAAGGTTTCGCTCCAGATTGGAGCCATCCACGATGTTGAGAATGACGTCGGGACGCTCACCGACAAGGTAGTTTCTTGCAACCACCTCTTCGGGGGTATAGGGAGAAAGAGAGTAGATACCGGGCAGGTCGGTTAAGATCACGTTGTCATACTTTTTGATCTTGCCTTCCTTCTTTTCCACGGTGACGCCGGGCCAGTTACCGACAAACTGATTAGAACCCGTGAGTGCATTAAACAGGGTCGTCTTCCCCGCATTCGGGTTACCTGCAAGAGCGATCCTGATTTTGCTTTGTTCCATAAAATATGTACCTTCCATTTCTTGGTTAGCCTATGCTAACCTTCAGTGTAAAAAAATGTATGAGGGTGAACCCAATCAGCCTTCAACCTCAATCAGCTCGGCATCAGCCTTGCGCAAGGACAGCTCGTATCCGCGCACGTTAAGCTCCAGCGGGTCTCCCAGCGGTGCAACCTTACGCACGTAGATCTCCACGCCCTTGGTAATGCCCATATCCATGATGCGACGCTTGAGCGCGCCCTCACCGTGCAGCTTGACAACACGTGCGGAATGCCCTACCTTGACTTCTCTTAGCGTTCTCATTTCGTTTCCCCTTTCTCCAAGATGCGAAACCTGCTTTTTTCAAAGCCATCTTATCGAGTTAGCGTATGCTAACTTTGATTATTATAAACCTTTTATCGCATTTTGTCAATGACTTTTTTACATTTTTTGCGTTTTTATGCAAAAAGCGCACGCCCATTTTGTGCGCATGGCGATATGCTTGTGCAACTGTGACAAAGCGCAAAAAAGGCTTGATTTTTTGCGCAGGATATGCTATAATTAAAGTATAAAAACAAAGGAGGAATAGCCGTGAGCAAAATTTTGGAATCGGGTGAGATGTACCTGGAAAACATTTTTGTACTGCGCGATCAGCTGGAGTACGTTCGCGCCATCGACGTAGTCAATTATACGGGCTATTCCAAGCCCAGCATCAGCCGCGCGCTGGGGCTACTCAAGCAGGACGGCATGATTGAGGTAGACGCACAGGGTCACATTACCTTGACCGCCGAGGGCGAGGCACGTGCCAGAAGCGTGTACCTACGCCACAAAACGCTGACCGCTTTCTTTATGTCCATTGGCATCGACGAGGAAACAGCCTCTGCCGACGCCTGCAAGATCGAACACGTCATCAGCGAGCAGGCAATGGTCAAGATCAGAGAATATTTGGAAAATAAGACCGAAAAATAAAAAACAGCCGATGGGGCTGGTAAATAAGCGGTAAAATTATCAAAAACCAATACTTTCAAATAGTAATTGCCGTAGGTGCTGGCGATCAATGATCGCCCCTACGGCTGTTTTTGTTTGGGTTTTACGTATTAATGCCACAGCACAGACACTTGTAGGGGCGATCAGTGATCGCCAGCACCTACAGCAGCTATCTATAAAAGCAATCAAGGACTGCATTAAAACAATACAGTCCTTAATTTTTGCTCCTATTTACCGCTATTTACGCAG
>JAFNZX010000405.1 GCA_017382615.1 Clostridia bacterium
GCCCCGAAATGCGCGGCGGCACCGCAAATTGCTCTATCATTATCAGCGACACCCCCGTCGGCTCGCCTATCGTGGCAAAGCCCGATTGCCTGGTCGCTATGAATCTGCCCTCCCTTGACAAGTACGAGGATGCCGTTCTTCCCGGCGGCAAGATCTTTGTGGACAGCACACTGATCACCCGCAAGATTGAGCGAGAGGACGTGCAAGCCTTCTATATCCCCGCAACGCAGATCGCCAACGATATGGGCATTCCCACGCTGGCAAACATGATCATTCTCGGCAAGGTGCTCTCCGAGTACTCCGAGATCGGTATGGAGCACCTGGAAGCCGCTATGGGCAAGGTAGTCAGTGCCAAGAGAGCCAACCTGATTGAGCAGAACCTGAACGCCATCAAGCTGGGCTACGAATACAAAGGAGAATAACGCCATGTTGGATATTAAGATGATTGAAAATCCCGAGTCCACGCTCCTGCCCGAGGACAGCAAGCTGGGCTTTGGCAGATATTTTACCAACCACATGTTCATGATGGACTACAACAAGCAGGATGGCTGGCACAACGCACGCATCGTGCCCTTCGGCACGATTGCCCTGCACCCCGCCTCCACCGTGCTGCATTACGGTGCTGAGATCTTTGAGGGTCTGAAGGCTTACCGTCGTCTGTCCGACGGCAAGGTGCAGCTGTTCCGTCCTTTGGAGAACATCCGCCGCATGAACGTCAGCGCAGAAAGACTTTGCCTGCCCACCATCCCCGAGGAGGATGCGCTGCAGTGCTATACCACCTTTATCGCACACGAGCAGGCGTACGTTCCCTATACCGAGGGCACCTCGCTCTACATCCGCCCCTTTATGTTCGGTAACGACCCCTATCTGGGCGTGCACGGCGTCAACGAGGCTGTCTTCATGATCATCGCCTCCCCCTCCGGCTCTTACTACAAGGAGGGCATTAACCCCGTCAAGATCATGATCGAGGGTGAGGACGTCCGCGCAGTCAAGGGCGGTACGGGTCACATCAAGTGCGGCGGCAACTACGCTGCCTCCACAAGAGCGGGCGACAAGGCTGAAAAGCAGGGGTATTCGCAGGTGCTGTGGCTGGACGGTGTGGAGCGCAAGTACATCGAAGAGGTGGGTGCTATGAACGTGATGTTCAAGATCGCAGGTGAGATCGTCACCCCCGCGCTGACCGGCTCCATTCTGCCCGGTATTACCAGAAAGTCCTGCCTGGAGGTGCTGCGTGACATGGGTTACCCCGTCAGCGAGCGTCGCATCAGCGTAGACGAGCTGATCGCAGCTGCTGAGAACGGCACGCTGGAAGAAGCGTGGGGAACCGGCACGGCTGCCGTTGTTTCTCCCATTGGTGAGCTTTGCTACAAGGGCAATCGCTACACCGTCAGCGGCGGCAAGATCGGCGCCGTTACCCAGACCCTGTACGATACCTTGACCGGTATTCAATGGGGCAAGATCGAGGACACCAAGGGCTGGACCCTCGAAATCTGATAACTGATAAACGGAGAGAACCTTTATGCGCAATCTCACAATCAACGATATCACTCTTTGTACCGCTCTTGCCGCAGAGCAGCTTTCCTTCCGCGAGAAGGTGCAGGCGGCAAGACTGCTTGGTAAGATGCACGTCTCGCAGATCTCCCTGCCCGAAATGAAGAATCACAAGGCAGACGCGCTGCTGGCGCGCACCGTTGCCTCGGTCATTACCGATACCGTGCTGTGCGCACGCATCAAGATCGACGGCTCGGATGCCGAGCAGGTGTACGCCTCCATTGCCACAGCCAAGCACAAAAAGCTTGCCGTGGCTCTGCCCGCGTCGCAGGCGCAGCTGGAATTCTTCTGCCATATCAAGCCCGTAGCGGTGCTTGACACGGTAAAAAAAGGCGTTTGTGCCGCGCGCGCACTTTGCGACAGCGTGGAATTCATTGCCGAGGACGCTTTGCGCGGCGACTATACCATTCTGATCGGTTGCATCAAAACCGCAATTGAGGCAGGCGCGGACACCATTACGATCTGTGACCCCGAAGGCTACGCACTGCCCGCAGAAATGATTGCATTTATTGAAAAGCTGTATGCCGACGTGCCCGCACTCAAGGACGTGACGCTTGGCTTGCATTGCTCCAACGCTTGCAAGCTCGCGCCTGCAACCGTGCTGGAGTCCTTGTCCGCAGGCGTTGGACAGATCGATCTGTGCTGCGCGGGTAATCAAGCACCCAACGTCGCGACTGTCTTGGCGATCCTTGCGCAAAGATCGGAAAAGCTGGGCGTGCACACCGACGTGCTTTACACCGAGGCAAAGACCTGTGCCGCTGCCGCAGCTGCGCTCTTTGATAAAAAGGCAGGCAGTAAGGCTGCCGCCGTATTGCAAAGTGAGGGCGAGAGCCTTGCGCTGGATGCAAACGCAGATAAGCACACCGTTCTGGCAGCGGTGGCAAAGCTGGGCTACACCCTTTCCTGTGAGGACGCCTTGCGCGTATACGAGGAGTTCGGGCAGATCGCCGCAAGCAAGCCCATCGGTACGCGCGAGCTGGACACCATCGTAGCAGCCGTTGCCATGCAGGTGCCCGCAACCTACAAGCTGATCAACTACGTCATCAACAGCGGAAATACCTTCTCCTCCTCCGCGCACGTCACGGTAGAAAAGAACGGTAAGGTGCTGCAAGCCATCTCGCTTGGCGACGGTCCTATTGACGCAGCCTTCAAGGCACTTGAGCAGATCGTGGGACACCACTACGAGCTGGATGACTTCCAGATCCATGCTGTGACCGAGGGTCGCGAGGCTGTTGGCTCGGCACTTGTCAAGCTGCGCTCCGAGGGTGCGCTGCACGCAGGTCAAGGCGTTTCCACCGATATCATCGGTGCTTCTATCCGCGCTTATCTTGACGCGATCAATAAGATCGTGTACGAGGAGGGACGCGCGTGAAGCTTTGCTTTTCCAACAGAAAATGGGCATCCTGCTCCTATACCGATCTGCTTTCGCTGTGCGATGCGACCGGCATGCAGGGGCTGGAGCTTTACGACGTGGCAGATACGCTGGGAGCTGCAGGACAGCCCTTTGACGCGGCAAACGCGCGCAGCACGCTGCATACGCTGATCGATAACCGCATAAGCGTGGTCTGCTTTGACACCTCTGCAGACCTGTCCGATCCCGACGGGGAGGCTTGCGTACAAACGCTGCGCGCCTATATTGCGCTGGCAGCAGCCTTCCGCGTACCCTTTGTGCGCGTGCACACACGCACCGACGGAGAGGACTGCTTTGACACGGTCTGCAGCAATATAGCTCCCCTTTTGCCCTACGCGCAGGAGCACGGCGTCACGCTGCTGCTTGAGACCGCAGGCTGCTTTGCGCATACCGATAATCTGCGCCGTATGCTCAATCACTTCGCAAGTGACAGCCTGGGGGCGCTTTGGGATATGTATAATACCTGCATGCAGGCAAAGGAATCCCCCGAGACCACCATCACCAACCTCGGCGCATACGTCAAGCACGTCCACGTGCGCGATGCCAAGAACGGCGAATACTGCTTTATGGGCGAGGGAGATTTGCCTATGCAGGAGCTGATCGGGGCTTTGTCCTCGGTCAATTACGACGGCTTTATCTCCTTAGAGTGGGATCCCGCCTGGATCGAGGATATCTCGGATCCCGAGATCATTCTCACCCAGTTCTCTACCTACATGGAACGCTTCGGCAACACCTCGCGCGCGCAGGATCATCTGTATGATAACAACGCGCACACGGGCAAGTACGTCTGGAAGAAGGATACCTTGATTGACATGACCTTCTCGCAGGTGCTTGACCGCATGGTCGAGCTGTTCCCCGACCAGTACGCATTCAAATACACCACGCTCAACTACACCCGTACCTATGCGCAGTTCCGCCGTGACGTAGACAAGTGCGCACGCGCGCTGCTCTCGCTTGGCGTGCGTCCGGGTGCTAAGGTTGCAGTGTGGGCAACCAACATTCCCGAGTGGTATATCGCCTTTTGGGCGGTGACCAAGATCGGCGGCGTGCTTGTCACCATGAACACCGCCTACAAGATCCACGAGGCAGAATATCTGCTTCGCCAATCGGATACGCATACGCTGATCATGATAGACGGCTACCGCGATTCCAACTACAGACAGATCATTCGCGAGCTCTGCCCCGAATTAGAGAGCACGCCCGCAGGCGAGCCCTTGCATTGCAAGCGTCTGCCCTTTTTGCGCCGCGTGATCACCTGCGGCTTTGAGGAACAGGGAGCTTTGACGTGGGAGCAGGCGTTGACCTATGCGGGTAAAACCCCGCGCGAGGAGCTTTCCCGTATCGCATCCGGCGTTTCTCCGCAGGACGTATGCAACATGCAATACACCTCGGGCACGACGGGATTCCCCAAGGGCGTTATGCTGACGCATTATAATATCATCAACAACGGCAAATGCATAGGCGACCGCATGGATCTCTCTACTGCCGACCGCATGATGATTCAGGTGCCCATGTTCCATTGCTTTGGCATGGTGCTCTCCATGACGGCATCCATGACGCACGGGGCATCTCTCTATCCCCTGCCTTACTTCTCACCGCGCCCTGCGCTTGCTTGCATCCATCAGGAGCGCATTACCGCCTTCAACGGCGTGCCCACCATGTTTATTGCGCTCTTGGAGCATCCCGATTTTGCCAAGACCGACTTCTCACACGTACGCAC
>JAFNZX010000051.1 GCA_017382615.1 Clostridia bacterium
AGCTCCTGGTGCGTGCCGCATTCGGCAACCTCACCGTGATCCAACACAATGAGTCTGTCAGCGTTACGCAGCGTGGAAAGACGGTGCGCAATGGCAAATACCGTTCGATTTTCGGTCATGCCGTCAATGGCGTCCTGAATCAGCTTTTCGGTCTCGGTATCAAGTGCCGCGGTCGCCTCGTCCAAAATCAGTATCTTGGGATTGTGGATCAGCGCACGGGCGATTGCTACGCG
Source organism: Clostridia bacterium (assembly GCA_017382615.1). Taxonomy (GTDB): domain Bacteria; phylum Bacillota; class Clostridia; order Oscillospirales; family CAG-272; genus SVQP01. The sequence goes on from JAFNZX010000051.1 coordinate 234, forward strand.
TTGTCGCTCACCGCCCGAAAGGGAATATCCCCTTTCACCAACCACGGTGTTATAGCCTTGCGGCAGCGACATGATAAAGTCGTGCGCATTGGCTGCACGCGCAGCGGCAATGACCTCTGCGTTGGTGGCGTGGGGCTTTGCATAACGGATGTTGTCGCGTACCGTACCCGAGAACAGGTGCGTTTCTTGCAGTACTACGCCGATCTGCGAGCGCAACGCGGTCTGACTGATGTCCTTGGCGTTGACGCCGTCAAATGCAATGCAGCCCTCGGCAGGGTCGTACAGACGCATGATCAGATTGATCAGCGTAGACTTGCCGCAGCCCGAATGACCCACGATACCGATCATTTCACCCGGCTGGACGTCCAAGGATACGTTTTTGAGCACGGGAACGGCACTCTCGTAGCCAAAGGTTACGTTTTTGATACTGACCGCGCCCTGCAGCTTGACGTCGCGAGGCTCTGCAATATCTGCAATCTCGGGCTGCTCCTCCATGATCTCCATGATCTTGCCAAACGAGGTCATGAATTCGGAGATATTACGGGGAATGGTGGTGATTTGCATCAAGGGCGCGTAAATAATGCCCGTATAGGTGTTAAAGCGGTTGAGCGTACCCACGCCAAGCGAGCCGCGGAACAAAAGCAGGTTGCCGTGCCACAAAATAAAGTAGCTGCCCAGGCGCATGACAAAGCCCAGAACGGGGAACACCACGTCAAAAAGCTTTGCGTTGGAGTAGTTTTGGGCGGATTGCTTTTCGGTGCAATCGGCAAAGGTATCAATTGCATGCTGCTCGCGCCCGTAGGTCTTGACCACACGAATGCCGCTGAGCACGTCCTGCAGGGTCAGATTGGTGCGTCTGCCAAGCATCCACGCGCGGCGATTGCGCTTGCGCATGGTACGGCGGAATCTCCAAAGTGCGATTACTACGAAGGGGAGCGGCAAAAAGATGTAGAGAGCCAAGATCGGAACGCCCAGCTTAAAGCTCATAAAGAGGATGAGGAACAGACCCACGATAAACGAAATCAGCTGTGCAAAGTAGGTGGGCAGCAGGTGCACCACAAAGTTTTGCACTACGTTTACGTCGTTATTGATTCTGCCCATGAGGTCACCCGTGGACTTTTTCTGCACGGAGGACATGGAAAGCGTCTGTATCTTTTCAAATAGCTTGGTGCGCAGCATGCGCGTAAAGCGTGCACCCGTCACTGCGGAAATGCGGCTTTGCAGCATACCCAGCAGACGGTGCAGAATATCGATGGAGACGATAGCAGCCGAAACGAGAAGGAACATCCACAGCCAATCCTGCCAGGTGTCAAAGGACAGCGGATTTTGTGCAAGGATGTAGTCGTTGATCAGAATTTCCTGAAAATAGGGGGCAATAAAGGTCAGGCACAGCGCCACGGCTGCGGTCAGCAGCGGTGCCATGATCCAAAAGCGCATGCCCTTTGTCATGTCCCAAAGAGTTTTGTAGATCTTTCCCTTGTCGCGACAGTAGGGGCAGATGTGCGTGTTGCGGATAAAGGGTCTGCCGCACTTGGGACAGTAACGCTCGGGCTCATCGCTGGTGGGCAGGTTGTCCGTCCTGCCTGCGGCAACCATATCACAGCCGTGCGCCAGGACGGTGTAGCGTACAAGGCTTTTGCCCGTAGCAAAGCGGCATAGCAGGATGGAATCCTCGTTATAATATGCGTAAAAGCCTGCGCAGCCGTACATAACCTCCACGGAAAAATCGCTCATGCGGTCAATTTCCCATTTGCTTGCAAGCTTACCGTTATACAGCTTGTACAGATGCGTGGGAGTCAGCACGATGTAGCCGTCCACCGTTTCCGCATCCTCGTATTCAAAAGGAATACAGTATAAAATTTTCTCGTCCTTGCCGCCCGCAGCGTCGAATGCCGCGCGGTTTTGCGTGTCGAGATCAAAAATTAATTTCATGAAAAAACCTCCGTCAGAGATAGATCTCTATCTTTTTCAGACTGGCTTTGTCAAGTGCTTCGGGGTTTTGCACGCAATAGCAGTTGCCGTCGATGTCGTACATGAAAATTCTGCCGTCCTCCAGGGTGCGGAAGCTGCCGGACGGATTGGACATGACGAATTCCGAACGCCCTGCCGTGGTAGTGACGTCAAAATACAGGTATCCGAATTTTTCATGCAGGGAATGAATCTTTTTGATCGCGGGGGTAAAGTAGCGACGGCTCAGCTCCTCCAGAATCAACGCCTGCGCCTGCTCGTCAAAGTCTGCCAGACGCTCGATCATGCCGATCTCCTCTCCCTTGCCCTTCTTTTTCGTGTCGGGCTCACGGATGCAGATAAAGGAGTCGGGATCGGTGATGGGGAAGGCACGAACGGGGATGACGCGCTCAAATTGCTCGGTTGAGCCGTCCTCCTTGGTCAGCGTCATGGACAAAAGACCGCCGGGGGAACGCAAAAATACGGCGTTTTGCGGATGCAACGCGATAGATACGCGCTTTTCGAACAAGGATCGGTCGCCTCCTGCACCGCCGAACCCAAAGCGTCCTCCGTGACGGCCGTCGTGGTGCATGTATCTGTATTTGTTTTGCATAATCATCCCTCCTTATTTGCCTTCCATGACCTTGGTCATTTGTTCGTTTTGCAGCGTCCAGAGCTTGTGGTAAACGCCCTCCTTCGCCATCAGCTCCTCCTGCGTGCCCATTTCCACCAGTTCACCGTTTTCCAGTGCCATAATGTAATTGCAGTTTTTGAGTGTGGAAAGGCGGTGCGCAATGCTGATGCTGGTCTTGCCCTCTATCAGCTTATCGATTGCGGTGCTGATCTGGTGCTCGGTTTCGGTATCCATGGCGGCGGTTGCCTCGTCCAAAATCAGGATCGCGGGATCAAGCAAGAGTGCGCGCGCAATGGATACGCGCTGACGCTCACCGCCCGAAAGTGAGCGAGAGCCGATACCAACCATGGTTTCATAGCCCTCGGGAAGTGCCATGATAAAATCGTGAGCATTGGCAGCGCGTGCTGCGGCAATGACCTCCTCTATGGTAGCGTCGGGCTTGCCGTAGCGAATGTTATCGGCAATCGTGCCGCGGAAAATGAAAATCTCTTGGGAGACGATGGCAATACCGCTGCGCAACGAGGTCCCCTTGATCTGCTTGATATCCACGCCGTCAATGGTAACGGAGCCGCTGACTACGTCGTACATACGCGTGATCAGATTGGCAATGGTGGATTTGCCGCTGCCCGTGTGTCCCACAAGACCGATGCGATCGCCTTGGTGAATGGTAAAGGACACGTCCTTTAAGATAGGGCGGTTCGGGGTGTAATGGAAGCCAACGCCCTTGAATTCGATATTGCCCTTGATGTCGTTTAATTCCACCGCATCGGGGGCGTCGGTAATATCCGGAATCATGTCCTGCACCTCAAACATGCGCTGTGCGCTGTTGAGCGTGTCGGTGAGCATGTTGGTAAACTGTGAAAAGAAGTTCAAGGGGGCAAATACCATGCCCATATAGCTGACGAACATGGAAAGATCACCATAGGTCATCTGCTTACCGATGACCTGCAAGCCGCCCACACCCCAGACCATGTTGCCGAATACACCGATGATCAGTGAAATGACGGGGAAAATGGAGAGCGCGATGAGGTTGGAGCGCAGATTTGCCTGCATGAGCTTTGTGGAGTAGCCGTAGAATTGCTTGGTTTCCACTTCTTCCTTGGCAAACGCCTTAACCACGCGGATGCCGGAGAGCGAGTCGTTGAGCACACCGGTCAGCGAGGAGGAGGCGCGCCATGCGCGCGAGAAGGAACGCCACAGATGCGGCAGGCGGTATTTGAAGATCAGCACGATGATCGGTACGGGTAAAAGGATCATGAGCGTCAGCCACGGGTTGAGAATCATGAGCACGATGGTCAGACCAATAAACTGCATGGCGTGCACGATCAGATAGGGAACACCGTTGATAAAGAAGTTTCGCACCTTTTCGGCATCGTAATTGACGCGGTTGATCAGCTTACCCGTTGGTTGATTGTTGAAATAAGAGAGCGAGAGACGATTCATGGCGCGGAAGATATCGTTCTTCATGCGCTTGGTCACCTGAGTGGACATATAGGCATTGCAGCGGCTCTGTACGATGGAGATAAACAGCGAGAGCAGCGCAAGTGCGACGATGATGCCGACCAATATGTACACGTATTTTTCTTCACGCATATCTCCGTTGGGGGAGATGACGCGGTCGTAGAGCATTTTACCCGAAATATAGGGCGAGATCAGCGAGATTGCCGTTGAGCCCAGCAGACACAGGGAGACCAGCACCAGCTGCAGCTTAAAGGGGGAGAAGTAGCCAAGCAGGCGGCGCAGCGTGCCCTTTTGGTTGGTACAGTTCTTGCAGATGCGGCGCAGCGGATCGTCAAAGAGCTTGCCGCACTTGGGACATTTTGCAAAAAATTGCTCAAAGATGGGATCTTCCTCGCCCACCTCGTCACCACGGGCAAGACGCTCCCATATATTGAGGAATGCCAGCAGCTTACGCTTGCAGGAGTTGGTACAAAAGCCCACGATCACGGCTTGACCGCGCGCGTCGTATGCTTTTTTCAGCTCGCCGAACTCCTCGTCTGTCATTTCCTCGGTCTTCTCGGGTGCAACGTCGCCCTCGGGGTGCAGCGTGGCGGTCAGACGGTTGGTGGTAGTGAAATTGTCAATGCTCGGATCGGTCAGCGCACCAAGAGAAAAGGACTCCACGTCTTTGGCAACACGATAAAGCTTGCCATCCTGTTTGCTGATGGCAAGGTATACCTGACCAAAATTTGCGTTGAGTCCAAGATCCATATAAAAAGCAACGTCTAAATGCTCGGTGTCCACACCCGCATCGGACAGTGCTTGTAATGCATGATCGGAGAGCTTATCAAGCGGTAACATATGCTCCCTCCTTTCAAAAGGGAAAGATTGATCTATCGTATCATATATCAAAAAGCTTTACAAGTCCATTCAACCAATGATACCACAAAATGCATCAAAAAACAATACTTTTGGCAAAATCCGTTTAGTTCATTGCATCAAAAATTGTTTCTTGATGTGAAAATTTATATATAACATGACAAATTCTCAATTCCTTTACCACACGTGTTGAAAAGAAACGAAAAATGTGCTATAATATATCTTATCTTTTTCGGGGGAGGGAGCTTTATGATCGGAAATACACCGTTGATCGCGTTGGAGAGCGTGGGGAGGCTGTACGGTTGGCATGCCCGTGTTTTTGCCAAGTGCGAGTGGTGCAATCCCGCAGGATCGTCTAAGGACAGAGCAGTGCAGTATATGCTGGACGATGCGTTTGCCTGCGGCAGACTGCAGGCGGGCGGTACGGTAATTGAGCCCACCTCGGGAAATACGGGTATTGCGCTGGCTGCGCAGGCTTCCGCAAGGGGATTGCACGCCGTGATCGTTATGCCGGACAATATGTCCGTTGAGCGCATTATGCTGATGCGCGCCAGAGGTGCCGAGGTCGTGCTGACACCGGCTGCCGAGGGCATGAGCGGTGCGATTGCCCACGCAGAGCAGCTTGCGGCAAGCACGCAAGGAGCCATGATACTGGGGCAATTTGAAAATCCTGCCAATGCGCACGCGCATTACGCCACCACGGGACCCGAGATATTTGCACAGACGAACGGCGAGATTGATTGTCTGATTGCTTGCGTGGGAACGGGCGGCACGCTCAGCGGTACGGGCAAGTACCTCAAGGAAAGGTTGCCCAATCTGCGCGTCATCGCAGTTGAGCCGCAGGAATCCCCCTTGCTTTCCAAAGGGTACAGCGGGGCGCACGGAATTGCGGGCATCGGCGCAAATTTTGTGCCGCGCGTGCTGGATCGCAGTGTGATCGACGAGGTCGTAACCGTGAGCACCGAGCAGGCAAAGGAGCTTTGCCGCACGCTTGGCAGAGCCGAGGGGCTGCTGGTCGGCATTTCCTCGGGAGCAGCCGTTGCCGCTGCCGACGAGGTGGCACGCCGTGCTTGTATGCGCGGTAAAAAAATCGCCGTCATTTTGCCGGACGGCGGAGAAAGATATTTATCAACAGGGCTTTATGACTGAGGTTTGGTTGAAAGGATAAAAACATGAAAAGAATTGTAACCGTGCAGGATATTTCCTGCGTGGGCAAGTGCTCCCTGACTGTGGCACTGCCCATCATTTCCGCGTTTGGCGTGGAGGCAGCCATTCTGCCCACCGCCGTGCTCAGTACCCATACCGCCTTCAAAAAGGGCTTTACCGTGCACGATCTGTCGGGCGAGATCACGCCCATCACCGCGCATTGGAAGAGCGAGGGCATTGATTTTGACGCCATTTATACGGGGTATCTTGCCTCGTTTGATCAGATCGATCTGGTCAAGAAAATGGCGGCTGATTTTCCGAATGCGCTCTTGTTCGTTGACCCTGCCATGGGGGATAACGGCAAGCTGTACTACGGCTTTGACGAGGCGTTTGCACATAAGATGGCTGAGCTGTGTGCCATTGCGGACATCATCGTGCCCAATATGACCGAGGCATCCTATATGTTAGATATTCCGTACGTCGCAGAAGGCTACTCCGAGGAGTACGTCAAGGATATTTTGCGCCGTCTGTGCGACATGGGTGCAAAGAAAGCCGTCATGACCGGTGTCAGCCTGCGTGAGAACGAGACGGGTGCGATGGGCTACGACAGCACCACGGGTGAGTTCTTCTCCTATTATCACGACCGCATTCCCGTATCGTATCACGGCACGGGCGACGTATTCGCTTCTGCTTGCGTGGGCGCACTCATGCGCGGCAAGAGCTTGCATGAGGCGATTGCCGTTGCGGCTGATTTTACCTATGAGAGCATCCGTCTGACCGAGGCAGAGGAGAACCATAACTGGTACGGCGTTAATTTTGAGCAGGCAGTTCCCATGATCCCCGAGCTGCTGAAGTGATTGGAATATAAAGCAAGAAGAGGCTAAGTCATTTGCTCAGACTTAGCCCTTTCTTATTTGTTGCAAAGTAACTATAAGAACATTACGTGCAGAAACCGTTCAGATTCGCGCTCTCCCCCCTGCGCTTGGAACAAGCCTGCGCCAGCTGTCCCCCCACACGCCGCCGCAGGCTGC
>JAFNZX010000406.1 GCA_017382615.1 Clostridia bacterium
CATAGGCAGGTCAAGCGGCATTTTGCTTGCCCAGTCCTTGGCGGAAACCTTTCCCAAAAGGGTAAAGAGCGTCAGATAGCCGTTGATTGTAAAGCGGTAGGAGCAGAACGGGTCTGCGTTGTATTTTTCAATGACCTTGCGGTCGCGGGTCAGCCATGCGTTTTTGATGCCGTCGGACGCAAAGGGCTTGTCGTAAGAGCCGAACGCGATGTTGTAAAGCAGCGCAGAGCGGTTGTGCTTACCGAATATACCCAACACGCGACAGAGCAATTTGCCTGCGCCCGTGGGAGCTTCGGGGCCTGCCGTACCGCTGATGACGGCGGCGTCCCATGCGTTCTTGTATTCGGTCAATGCGAGTCGAGCCACGAAAGAGCCCATGCTGTGCCCGTAGAGAATGACGGGCAGAGAGGGGAAGGTCTGCTTGATCCACCCGTTGACTGCGTAAACGTCCTTCACAAGGCAAAGCGCAGGGTCTTTAGCATCGGTAATGTAGCCAAGCTCGTCCGCGTTTCGCGCGGTATACCCGTGACCGAGGTGGTCGTGTCCGACAACGGCAAAGCCCGCGTCACACATGCGCTCTGCAAAATCGGTGTAGCGCAAGATATACTCGCACATGCCGTGCGAGAGCTGGATGACGCCAACGGGCTGCTCGGGCGTCCAACACCAAGCGGCAAGCGTGTGGATACCGTCCGAGGAGGGCAGGGAAAACGCGTTTGCGGTGTATTTCATGGCAAGACCTCCCGTGTGTTATTTTATATCTTTCCCGCGGTCAGCGAGATGAGAAGCTTTAAGTTATCGGGTTGAGTTTTTGCCTCGTGTGCCGCCTTGTTGCGGTGCAATTCACCGCACTTCTGGCAGCGGTGCACGATCACGTAGCCCTTTTTGGGGTCGGGCTCTACGCGGATGGGCTCCATCTGCCCCTGGCATTCGCTTGCGCGGTCACCGGGGAAGACGTCAAGGTGCATTGACCACAGGCAAAAGGGGCAATGATTGCGTGAGGTATAGCCCAGCGGCTGCACCTCGCGCCCACAATGCGCGCAGATAAAGCCGTCGTCGTTTTTGGTAAATCTCTTTTGCTCCATAGTTGCCTCCAAATGGGTATATATATTATATTTTAGTATATTTATAAGCCTTTGTCAAGATACAGATTGTGAATAAAGGTAAGTGACTACAACGCGCGTAAGGTGATTTTCTTTTTGTTGGGATGTTGTGTGAGAAAACCGTTTCCGTACTTTTCTTTGACACCGCGGGCGCAAAGAAAAGTACCAAAAGAAACGCCGAGAGTGTATCGCGCCTGCGGGCGCGACATAGGGCTCTGCCCCATGTCCCCGCGACCTTTTTTGAAAAAAGGTCGATCAAAAACTTTCATCCTGTGGGGCGAACCGTTTGGGTGAGTGTGGACGAAAACTTCCGTTCTTTGGCGTGTGAAAACTTCCGCTCTTTGCCTTGACAAGTGCCCTTGACGGGTGGTATAATAAAGTGACAAAACCTGCAACGGAGGAAAATCCAATGAACGCACAAAAGCTGCAAATGCTCAAGTCCAAGGCAAAGGCAATTCGTCTTGGCGTGCTGGAAGGCACACACGCTGCAAAATCGGGACACCCCGGCGGATCACTTTCGATCTCTGACCTCTTGGCTTACCTGTATTTTGACCACATGAACGTTGATCCCGCGAATCCCAAGAACCCTGATCGTGACAGATTGGTGCTGTCCAAGGGTCACTGTGCGCCCGCGTTGTATGCGGCGCTGGCAGAGCGCGGATTTTTTGACAAGGCGTTGATCGGCACGCTGCGTCAGCATGACTCCATTCTGCAGGGACATCCCGATATGAAGCATATCCCCGGTGTGGATATGTCCACGGGCTCGCTTGGCATGGGCTTCTCGGCTGCTTGCGGTATGGCTTTGGCTGCAAAGCTGGACGGCAAGGATTACCGCACCTACGCCATCGTTGGTGACGGTGAGAGCGAGGAGGGTCAGATCTGGGAGGCTTGCATGTTTGCTGCGCATTACTCTCTTGATAATCTGTGCCTGATCCTTGACTCCAACGGCTTGCAGATCGACGGCCCCGTTGCCGAGGTCATCGGCCCTGCCCCCTTTGAGGCAAAATTAGAGGCGTTCGGATTCTTTGTACAGACCATTGACGGTCACGACTTTGAGCAGATCGAGGATGCTTTGGAAAAGGCTAAGGCGGTCAAGGGTGCACCCAGTGCCATCGTGATGAATACGGTCAAGGGCAAGGGCGTTTCCTTTATGGAAAATCAGGTCAAGTGGCACGGCTCTGCTCCCAACGATGAGCAGTATGAGGCTGCTGTGGCAGAGATTTTGGCAAAGGAGGACTGAGCAGATGTATAAGATTGGTGATAAGGTAGCCACCAGAGATGCGTACGGCAAGGCGCTGGTGGAATTTGCAGAGCAATATGATTTTGTGGTACTGGATGCTGACCTTGCGGAGGCAACCAAGACCGTGACCTTTAAGAAGGCGTACCCCGACAGATTTTTTGATTGCGGCATTGCCGAGGGTAACATGATGTGCGTGGCTGCAGGCTTGGCTGCTGCAGGCAAGACGGCGTTTGCTTCGTCGTTTGCCATGTTTGCGGCAGGCAGAGCATATGAGCAGGCAAGAAATGCGGTTGGTTACCCCCACCTCAACGTTAAGATCGGTGCAACGCACGCAGGTCTTGCGGTTGGTGAGGATGGCGCGACCCACCAGTGCCTGGAGGATCTGGCACTCATGCGCACCATTCCCGGCATGACCGTGATCAACCCTGCGGACGCAGTCGAAGCAAGATTGGCAGTCAAATGCGCAATCGAGACCGACGGCCCGTTCTACATTCGTTTCAGCAGAAATCCTCTACCCGTGGTGAATGATGAGGAAAATTACACCTTTGAGCTTGGTAAGGGTGTGACCTTGCGTGACGGCAAGGACGTGACCTTGGTGGCAACCGGCTACATGGTTTCCATGGCACTTGAAGCGGCAGAAATGCTGGCAGGCGAGGGCATTGATGCAAGAGTCATCAACATTCACACGCTCAAGCCTCTGGACAGCGAGCTGATCTGCAAGGCGGCAGCAGAAACCGGCGCAATTGTGACGGCTGAGGAGCACAACGTCATCGGCGGTCTTGGATCGGCTGTGGCGCAGGCAGTATGTCAGGGTTGCCCCGTGCCCGTGCTCAACGTGGGCACGCAGGACGTCTTCGGCAGAAGCGGCAAAGTACCGCCGCTGCTGGAAATGTACGGCTTGACTCCTGCGAACATCGCAGAGAACGCCAAGAAGGCAATTGCACTCAAAAAGTAAAAAAATGATAAAACCGCAGGGAATGCCCCTGCGGTTTTGTTATGCCCCGAGTGTCATCCTGAGCGAAGGTTGCGTAGCAACCGAGTCGAAGTTTTGCATAGCGCAGCCTAAGCGGAGCGACGCAAAACCGCGAGCGCAACGTATGGCAGCGCGCAGCGGGATCTGCGAACGGTTTCTGACACGCC
>JAFNZX010000407.1 GCA_017382615.1 Clostridia bacterium
ACGCAACGAAATTTGCCCTTGCGGGCAAGTGAAATCGCTACGCGGTGAAATATTTGCTCCGCAAATGTGAAATGTCCGCTTGCGCGGACGTGGGCAAATTTCATTTCACATCGAGCAAGGCGAGATATTTCACAATGTGCGTTAGCACATTATTTCACGTTTTGCGGAAGCAAAACATTTCACTATATGCATTTGCGTCTTCAAATGCAGTGCTTGTCAAGAAAAAAGGACGAGGAATTTTTGCAATTCTTCGTCCTTTTCCTGTTGGTAGGTATTTTGATTTTTATACCGCTCTATCGCAGATCCCTTTCGGGGCTCTCTCTTTTTGTGCTTGACTCTTTTGCGATTTTATGGTACACTTTTAGCAGGAAAACTTTTGAAAGGCGGTCATTTTATGTCATATCAATTCCAAGGCAAATGGATATCGAGCGAGGAATTTGCCGCCCTTGCGCCAAGGAACGTTTTTCACCGTCAGCTTGAGCCGCTGACCTTGGATTGCTCCGAGCACAGAAATAAGCACGTGCTCTTTCGCAAGACCTTTGTGCTGACCAAGGCGTTTGCGCGTGCGCGCATGCTGATCACGGCGGACGACTACTATATGCTGTACGCAAACGGCACCTTTGTCGCGCAAGGTCCTGCGCCCTCGTATCATTTTCAATACAATTACAATGAAATAGACCTGACGCCTTATCTGGGCAAGGGCGAAAACGTGATCGCGGTGCACACCTTATATCAAGGATTGATCAACCGCGTCTGGCAGAGCGGCGACCACCGCCACGGTCTGCTTTGCGACGTGGAGATTGACGAAAAAATCATTCTTTCCAGCGATGAAAGCTTTTTGGTCGCGCTGCACACGGGATATACCGAGAGCGGCACGTGCGGCTATCAGACACAGTTTCTCGAATCCTACGATTGCCGCGCGCCCGAGGCAGGCTTTGCGCGTCCCGATTTTGACGATAGCGATTGGGCAAGCGCAAGCATCTGTGCGTATGACGATCACACAGTCACCGCGCAAAAGAGTGCCATGCTGGTCTTTGAGCATATCGCTCCCGTGCAGACCAAGGTTGAGGGCAACCGCGTCTTGCTCGATTTCGGTGCGACTTACGTAGGCTACTTAGACGCCGCGGCATGCGGCAAAGTGGGAGACGAGATCACCGTGCGCTGCGGGCAGGAGCTTGGCGAAGACGGCTCTGTGCGCTACGCCTTGCGCGCCAACTGTGTTTACGAGGAAAAATGGATTCTCGGCGAGGGCGAGAGCCGCCTTTCGTGGTTTGACTACAAGGCGTTCCGCTATGCCGAGCTGATTTTGCCCGACACGGCTTGCTTCAAGTCCGCCACCCTGCGCGCGCGGCACTATCCCTTTGCGCTAAAAACCGCGTTAAAGCCCGCCTATGCGCAGAACGAACAGCTGCGCCGCATTTGGGAGCTTTGCGTCAATACGCAAAAATACGGCGTGCAGGAGGTCATTCAAGACTGCATGGAGCGCGAAAAGGGCTTTTACCTTGGCGACGGGTGCTACACCGCGCTGACGCATATGGTACTGACGCATGACGACTCCATGGTGCGCAAGCTGATTGACGATGCGTTTTGCACACGCTTTATCACGCCCACGCTGGTCACCTGCATGGACTGCTCTTTCATGCAGGAGATTGCCGAATACCCCTTGATGTTAGTCTATTTGGTGCTGTGGCACTATCGGCTGACGGGTGACAAGGCGTATCTGTCACAGAACTTTGCCAAGGTCGTGGATCTTTTGGAAGCTTACCGCGCAGAGTACGAGCACGATTACTTAATCAAGGAGCTGAACAAATGGTGCGTGGTGGAGTGGCCTGCCAACTTCAGACACGGCTACGACGTAGACATTCGCGAGGGGCAGGTTTGCCACCAGGCGCACGTGTCGATCAATGCCTACTATATAGCCGCCGTGCGCTTTGCCAACAAGATGGCGCGCGAGCTGGGCTTGCCCGACTACCGTGACGAATCCCCCTTGCTTGACGCGTTTTACAATGCGTTTTACGACCGGGAGCGCAAGGTATTCAAGGACGGTGAGAGCACCGAGCACATAAGCCTTGTGGGCAACGTATTTGCCTATGGCCTTGATCTGTGCCCCGATGCCGAGACCAAGCAAAACGTTCTGGCGATGCTCGACGAGCACACCATGTCCTCGCTTTCCATGTTTTGCACCTTCCCCATGATGTGGGGGCTTGTACGCGACGGTGAGGAGAGCCGCATCCTGGACGCGCTGTTGCACGACGGCACGTGGAGCCGCATTTTGCGCGAGGGCGGCACC
>JAFNZX010000408.1 GCA_017382615.1 Clostridia bacterium
CACAAAAATAAGGAGCATATATGAACGACGTTATCAGAACTATCACCGAGGCGGACAGGGAAGCCGTGGTTGCGCTCATGCACGAGTTTTACGCCACGCCCTACGTGTCAACAAACGGCTCGGACGAGATCTTTTATGCCGACGTGGACGCTTGCATTGCGGGCAGCCCTTACGTAGAGGGTTACGTCTTTGAGTCGGTCGGAGAGATTTGCGGCTACGCCATGCTGGCAAAAAGCTACTCCACCGAGTTTGGCAAGAGTTGCATCTGGATAGAGGACATTTATATCCGAGACGACTTTCGCGGCAGGGGCTTTGGCAGCCGTTTTATCGAGCAGGTGTCGCGCACCTACCCGAACGCGCTTTTGCGCCTTGAGGTCGAAGAAGAAAACGAGCGCGCCATAGGCGTTTACAAAAAGGCGGGCTTTGATTTTCTGCCGTATCTGGAAATGAAAAAGCATACCTGATGAATGGCTTGCATAAGGAGAAACATAATGAAAGTGATTCTGTCCAGAAAGGGATTCGACTCTGCAGCAGGAGGCATTCCCAGTCCGATTCTGCCTGACGGCACACTGCTTTCCATGCCTATTCCGTTAGATAATGCGAATACATATGATGAGTTGTTTGTTGGAGAGAAATCCTATATGCAAATACTTAAGGAACTCAAGCCATCGTTTCAAAAGTCGAATTGCCATTTGGATCCCGATATACGTAAAGACTGCTGCGTCAGAGCAGATAATTGGGTGGCAGCATTCGGGCAGGCGGGCGCTGCATTGACACACTTGGAGAATCAAGGCGTTGGAGAGGGTGACCTGTTTTTGTATTTTGGGTGGTTCAGAAAAACCGAGTATACGCCTGACGGCAAGTTGCAATTTGTAAAAGGTGCGCCCGATGTTCATGTGATTTTCGGATATTTGCAGATTGGTAAAATACTAAAGGGAGCGGATCAAATGAAAGCCGTGGCGTGGCATCCACATGTGGGCTACGGAGATTCGCTGAATGCGATATTTGTGGCTTCAGATCGGGTGCTTGATCTTGATAAACCCGGCTATGGTGTCTTTTCCTATGATGAACGCTTGGTGTTGACCAAGCCCGGAGAGCAGAGGTCAAGATGGCTATTGCCGCAATGCTTGCAGGGAAAGAACTTGTCATATCATTCTGCAAAGAATATCCGCGACGGATATTTTCAATCTGCGATGCGTGGACAAGAATTTGTTGTTGATGCGGATGCGGACATATTAAGTTGGGTAAAATCATTGATAATTGAATAAAACCACTCTACCGCAGGTTGAAAGCTCCCCATTCTACCTGCGGTGTGTTGACTTTGCGTGTAAATACGCCTAAAATAATCGTGGAAGGAGGGGACTGACGAATGGATCAGATCAAGATCGGCAGATTTATTGCCGAGCGCAGAAGGCTGCAGGGCTTGACCCAGGCGCAGCTTGCGCAAAAACTGAACATTACCGACAGAGCGGTATCCAAATGGGAAACGGGCAGATCCTTGCCCGACGCGACCCTGATGCTTGCGCTTTGTGAAATTCTCGGTATCAGTGTCAACGAATTATTAAGTGGGGAGAAGGTAACCATGGAAAACAATCAAGAAAAAAACGAGCAGCTTTTGCTGGAAATGGCAAAGGAAATTGAAAGAAAAAACAAGACGATATGGTCTGCTATGTGGGCGATCATGACCGTCAGCATCATCGGGTTGCTTGCGGGCCTTTTCGCGGCAGCATTTTTTGTGCCGGAAGGACCCTGGCAGCTGGTCGTCATTCTTGCGGTAGTCGTCGTATTTTTGATTCCTTGCTTTTATGCCTTGAAGCTGGAGGTCAGCGTGGGGGCTTACAAGTGCAAGAATTGCGGTGCGGAGGTCGTGCCCACCTATAAAGAGGCACTGGGCGCCATGCACAGAGGTACGACGCGGTATCTCAAATGCCCCAAGTGCAACAAGCGCACGTGGTGCAAAAAGGTGATCCGTAGGGATTGACTGAATCAAGATAAGGAGTAAGAGC
>JAFNZX010000409.1 GCA_017382615.1 Clostridia bacterium
CGAGTCCTGCCCCTCTTATCACAACACTTACGTGCAAAAGATCATCACCAATGCGGTTCGCTGGGCAAAGCCTGCAGAGTTTGGCTACGAGATCCCCGAAGGCGCACCCATGATGCAGTATAAGCCGATTGACGAGTTTGACAAATGATAAATAACCCAAACGGGGCTGAAAATCAGCCCCGTTTTTTTAAGATACAGCTCGGGATGTAACCATCCCGCGCCTTGAATCATTGATTATGTGAGAAAACCGTTTCCGTTCTTTTTTTGAGCAAGTAGCCGCAAAGAAGAACATATTTCGCTGCGCGAAATTAAACGGCGTTTTTCGGGGCTCTGCCCCGTGCCCCGCAAGCCTTTGTAAAGGCTTGACCGAAACTTTTCATCCTTGACAACCGTATCGTGGTCAGATCGCAAACCCGCCGTCAACCCCTACGCACTGCCCCGTGATAAAGGATGCGGCATCCGATGCAAGGAAGGTTGCCAGCGCGGCTACGTCATCGGGTGTGCCGAGTCTGCCGACGGGTGTTTCTTCTGCAAGCTCTTGCTTGGTATCCGCGTCAAAGCAGGCATTCATGGGGGTATCTATGACACCGGGCTCAATGCAGTTGACCGTAATGCCCGAGGGCCCCAGCTCCTTGGCAAGTGCTTGGGTCAGCCCGCGCACGCCCGCCTTGGTCGCGCTGTACGCCACCTCGCAGGACGCACCAACCTTGCCCCACATCGAGCCAATGAGAATCATCCTTCCCTGATGCTGCCCTAACATAATTTTGCTGACCTCACGGCAAGCATAAAACGCAGAGGACAGATTGGCGCGCAAAAGCGCATCCCAGTCCGCGTCCGTGGTCATATCAAAGAGCTTGACGCAGGCAATGCCCGCCGCATGCACCAGCACGTCAATGCCGCCAAGCGTTTCTGCCGCGCTGCGCACGGTCAGGCTGACCTGCTCGCTGTCCCCAAGGTCAGCGCAAAGAGCGGTTGCCCCCGTTTCGGCAGCCAAAGCTTTCGCGGCTTCCAGATTTTTATGATAGGTAAAGACGACCTTGTCGCCATTTTGACAAAACGCACGCACAAGCCCCGCGCCAATACCGCCCGAGCCGCCCGTGATCAACACTTTTTTCATAACCGTTTCCTTTTCATGGATTTTCTATATTGTAGCATATTTTCAGTAAATTTTCAATCCGAAAGCAAAAAAATTTGCGATTTTTCCGCGCAGGACTTAACAAATGATAAAATATATGCTATAATATAAAAAACGAGCAAAGGAGGAAGGATCATGCGCGGTAAATCGGTAAAATCCCCCAAAATGGCGTTCAAATATAAATACAAAACCAATGCGTTGTATGCACACGTGCATGCCAATATTGACGTCACGCCCGAAGAGGCGCGCGCGCAGATCTTTGTACTTGCCAAAAAGGGCTTTTCTATTATCATCCCCTCCCTTCCCTCGCGCACACCCGTCACAGATGATTTTGATGCGCGCTATGCCGCGTGGTTTGCCACGCTCAGCCGTGCTTGCCATGATGCAGGCATTAAGATCGCGCTGCATCCGCAAAGACTGATCGAGCGCGTTTTGTGCGATCCCGACGAGCGCACAGAGGTGCTCTCACGACGCGAATACTATGCCGAGCAGCACGAGCATCTGGTGCTGAAGCTGCAGGACAAGCCAACGCTTTCCCTGATTGCCTTGGATGAGGAATACAATCTGATCATTGACCTGCGTCCTTACGTCAAGGATAACGTGTTGGAATTCGACGTTCCCGACGGAAACTGGATTATTGAGCAATATACCTGCTCGGATACAGAGCAGGACGGTAAGCAGCACGCAACACATAACAGGCTTTCCCGCACCGCCTTTCTCTCCTACCTTGATCGCTTGTACGTGCTGTGCGGTGGCGTACAGAATACGGCGATTGGGGCGATTTATTACCATAATCTGTGCTTTGACTCCCCCAACCGACGCAACTGGACGCGTCATTTTAATCAGATATTTGAAGAGAAATTCGGCTACGATCCCGCGAAATATTACCCAATACTGTTCCATAATCTGGGTGGCGGCACAGATCACGTGCGTGCGCAATTCATGCAATGCCGCGCAGACCTGCTCAAGGGCGGCATCGTACGCGCGCTGCGCGATTTCGCGATTTCACAGCACCTGCAGGCAATTATTCTGCAGGCAGAGCCCAAAGCCCCCGCCTGCTCCTGGATCACCGGAGATGCACTTTCCAATCAACAGTATTGCGCGGCAGGGCGTATGGATCACGCTTATCTGTACGGGCTGAATTCCATGACGCTTGCCTCCTCTGCGGCAGCGGACAGCGGTCAGACGCGCGTCATTTGCGAAATGTTTGCACGTTTTTCGGACAAGCATTCCGAGCTGCTTGCGCTCAAGGAAACGATCAGCGTGCTGGGCAACGGTGCCAATACGCTGATTATGCACCCGCATGAGAAAAACATGACCAAAACCGTTATAGAAACTCTGCACCGCAGCCTGTATTTGCTGCGCGGTGGCTATGAGGTTTGTGACGTTGCCATGCTCTATCCCATTTACGCGCTGCACACAAAGCCGCTTTTATATGAACAGCCTGCGCCCGACTATGAGTACCCCATCACCCCTTTTACCTGTGATTACATGACGCTTGCCAACAGCTTGACGCATTATGCCGGCATCAATCTGACCATGCTGCATCCCAATACGCTTCAAAAGCACTGCGAGGTGAGAGCGGGACAGCTGTTCTTTGAAAACGTCAAGGGCATAAACGGTTTCCGCGTGCTGGTGCTGCCCGCAACCTCCATGATACTGCTTGATAATCTGCGCACCATCAAGCAATTTTACGATAACGGAGGCATTGTAATTGCCACGGGCACGCTGCCCGATAAGGCGTTTGAGTTTTTGCCGGAATTTGAGCAGACGCTGCTGCGACACGACGGCGAGGATGCTGCTACTGACTACGACCGTGAGGTGCGAGAGATCGTGCGGCATATTTTTGGAGACCGCGCCTGCGATAAGAGCGTGCTTTGCAACATTGGCTACAATACCAATGAAAACGGTGGCAAGGCATATTTGCTTTATCCCTCCGGTACAGCGGCTGACGGTACGTTTATGACCGCCGGTGAGGAGATCATGCGTCTTTTGTATCGGCTCAAGCTGCCCTACGACGTCATCATGCCGGGCATGAAACGTCTGGAAAACGGCGGTGTGTTCAACCTGCCCTTACCCGAATACCGCCACATTGACACGCCCGAGGGCGTACACAAGGTAGGCATGATGGGGCATTTGCATAAAATCAACGATACGCAGCATACACACCTGCTTTATAACACCACCGATACGCCTTATGAAAATACCATTTATCTGCGCGGTGCACTCAAGCCCGTCCAATACGATCCGCGAACCGGCAAGATCAAGCGCGTGCGCCGCGTCAAGTACGCAACCTACCGCTCCCAGATCTACACCTGCCTGCGCGTGCGCATTCCGTCAAGCGCGGCGATCTTCCTTGTGTCCGAGGAATTGGATCATACACCCACCTTGTCAGCACCCTTAACGGATCTGCAATAGCATATAAAAAAGCTCTTGCACATGGGGCTGCGGAAATAACGGGAAAATAGCAGGAATTTGTTCGATTTTGAGCAGATTCCTGCTTTTTTATGCAATGTAGCAAATTTCGTTGCCGCATTTGTGTCATAAATCCATTCTATTCGCGCTCTCCCCCCTGCGCTTGGAACAAGCCTGCGCCAGCCTTCCCCCCTCCCGGAGGGGGGCTATATCGGTGGCATGCTCATTCGTTTTCAAGTTAATCGCTGAAATATCAGTTATCGCACAGATTTCTGTAATTCAAGTTACCGTTGTCAGTTGCGTTTCGGTTTAGAAAAGCGAGATGCTACTATCATAGCCCCCCTCCGGGAGGGGGGAAGGCTGGCGCAGGCTTGTTCCAAGCGCAGGGGGGAGAGCGCGAATACAATCGGTTTCTGCGCGTAATATCTCCATAGCAAAAGCAGAAGCCCACTAAAGACTTCTGCTTCACATATTTGCACCGTTAATTTGTCAGCCCCATGCGCAATGGCTTTTTGCATGAAATCATGCAGGATTTGTATATAGCATAACCGCGAATGGTATAATCACACCAATCACCGTTAGAATAATATCGCTTGCTTTGAAATGAAATCCTCTTCTGTAGATCAGATATCCCGAAAGCATAAGGATCAAATAACCCACAATGACAATCGAGTCAACAATCGGGTCAAGCGAAACCAAAAACGCTCCCGCATTGATCATAAGGCAATAGCCGTAGAACGGCACGAGCATTGCGTAACCAAACGGAGAATTTGATATTTCTCCTGCCTGCTCTGCTCCTTTTTTGATAAAGCTGACCATATATCCGTTTACTGCCGCGCAGCCCGCCGCGCCCCAGATAAAGAATACATACCAGCGATCCATGATCTCCCCTGCCGCTCTGTCCCAACTTGCCGGATTGTTAATCTCGATCAAATCCTGAAATACCACGGTAAGATTGTTCATGGGCGTATATAAAATTCCCCAGCTGTACAAATTTTCGAAAAAATCAATGTCAAATACTTCTCCGAGCGTCAGTCCCGCAAGGAACGGCAAAAAGATCCAAAGTACGCAAAACAGCACGCCGTCTGCAACGGTATTTGCCTGCAAGAACAAGAAGGAAAAGACCGCAAAGATTACAAATGCAAGCACAAGCGACAAAAAATAATACGGCAGCATATAAATCAGCGCAAAATAGTCAGTCTGCGAGATCAACCAGATAAGGCTTGCAATAAAAGTAACCGTGTAAATGAAAACCACCTGCATCCAGCCACTTAAGAAATAGACAGTTGCCATCTTTTGGCGTCCAATCGGAAAGAAATACAGCGTGTCGAGATTCCTGCGGTTTTTGAGTCCTGCGAGCTCAAACAGCGGCACGATGCTTGCTATGATGCAAAGTGCAGTTGCCAGCATGTAAAGTCCGCTTTGACATAATTCCACATTTTCCCATTTGTTTGCCATGTAAATTCCCAATAGACATACTGCAGTAGAGAGAACCGTAAAGATCACCGTGCGCAGCGCACTTGATTTGAGTCTGTAGTATAAAAATCTCCAAAAGGTCGTCATTTCACGTACCCCCTTTTCTCTACCTCGTGGATAAAGGTTTCTTCAAAGTCCATGCGCATCTCTTCAATGACAGCGGGATTTAACGCTTCCAGCAAGGGGCGCAGCTCTGCGGCATTCCCCTCTAATACGACACGCACAAACTTGCCGTTTTGCTCTAAAGACGCGACGGGCAGATCGGCAAAGAGCTCCTTTGAAACCTCTTCTCTGAATGCAAGCTGGAATTTGCAGAAACGGCTGACTTTTTCGGCAATATCCCCCGAATCGGACACGGTTTGATTGTCAATGAGCACGTAGGAATCGCAAAAGTCCTCCAGCTCGCGCAAGGAGTGGCTGGAGATCAGCACCGAGGTGCCGTATTCCTCCACGAATTCGTTGATTGCCTTTTTGAACGCCAGGCGCGAGAGCGGATCAAGTCCGTCAAACGCCTCATCCAAAAGCAAGTATTTGGGCTTGACAGCAAGTGCCAAGGAAATATACAGCTGCCTGCGCATGCCCTTGGAAAAATTACGGATGGGCTTTTTTGGGTCGAGCGCAAACTCCCGCATAAAGCGATCAAAAACAGCACGGTCAATTGCGGGATAAAACACCTTATACATTTTATAAAGGCTCTCACCCGTGGTGTAGATGGTATAGTACGGATCGTCGGGCAAAAAGAAGAGTGATTTGCGCGAGGCTTCCTTGCTAACGCTGATGCCGTCAATGAAAATCTCACCCTGCTTGACAGCAAAAACGCCCGAGATCAAGCGCAGCAGTGTCGTTTTACCTGCACCGTTGATGCCGACCAAGCCCATCACGCTGCCCTCTTGCAAGGTCAGGTTTACATTCTTTAATATGATTTTTCCGCCAATGTCATGGCCAAGATGCTTGATTTCAATCATTTTCTCCGTACGCCTCCTCTATCCATGCTAAAATCGTTTGCTTGTCCACGCCACGGTCACGCATGGCGCAGATCTGCGCAAAATCGGGATCGGGCTGCTTGGGTTTGGGCTCGTTGCCCTCATAGGTCACGTAAACGCCCTTTTTAGGCAAGGACGTAATGTAGCCTTCCTGCTCCAGCTTAGCGTACGCCTTTGCCACCGTGTTGGGATTGACCGATAGCTCGCCCGCTGCCACGCGCACCGAGGGCAGCTTGTCACCGTCCTGCAAAACGCCCTTCCGGATATATTCCTTATACCGCTCGGCAATCTCTAAATAAATATCCTGATTGCCCGAAAAGTTGAATTTCATCGGCATCTCCTTTCATCTGTATTATCTGTACTATCTGTACTGTCTGTAGTATAGCATATGCAAAAAGGTTTGTCAATAGGTTTTCACAAAAATTTCAATAAGCGCGGACGACCAATGGTCGCCCCTACAACGTCCGTTGGGATTACAAAAACCAAACCCAAAACGGATCTCGTAGGGGCGACCATTGGTCGTCCGCATTAACAGTTTTATTTTACTAAATTTTCATAATACGCCATCGGCACGGCAAGGCTGCCTTTGCCCACACCTATGCGGATATCGGGCTTATTTGTACCGTGGAAATCGCTGCCACCGCTTGGCAAAAGCCCAAATTCTGCGGCAATGGCGCGCGCCCGCTCTACGGTTGCCATATCATAGGTGACGTAATCGGTTTCCATGGCGGCAAGTCCTGCCTGCTTGGCACGCGGCAAAAAGGCACGCAGCATGTCCTCATCCATAGAAAGAAACGAGTGCGCAAGAATGGGGATCGCGTCAAATTCGCGCAACTTCCCGATCACCTCGTAGGCGTCAAGCTTTTCGGGCTCGTGATAAAAGCCGCCCTTTTTGGAAAGCAGAGAGGTAAAAGCCTCGCCAATCGAGCCGACGTAGCCTTTTCTCATCAGCTCTGCAGCGATCAGCGCACGGTTGACCACGCCGTCGGGTGTGGCTGCCTTGATCTCGTCATACGACACGACATACCCTGCCGCGCACAGATTGCTGCAAAGGTCAATATTGCTCTGCTCCTTGCGCACAAGATAATCGGACACGTACGCTTCAACTGCGTCAAGGTGGTCAAGGCTGCGAAAAAGCCCCACGATATGCAGCTCAGTGCCCATAAAATCCGAGGACACCTCAATACCCGGCACGGCAATCAACCCCGATCCCTTTCCTGCCTCCAAGAAAGCGGGGATGCCCGAAACGGTATTATGGTCGGTCAAGGCGATTGCAGAGAGTCCCGCAGCCTTTGCTAAGTCGATCAGCTCAGCGGGCGTGCAGGTGCCGTCCGAATATATGGAATGGGTATGCAGGTCACACAGCTTCATAATTTTCTCCAAGATAATCAAAAAATGCCTTTATTGTATTTGAACATGCCCCAAAAGCTGATGGCAAGTCCCACGATGATGCAGGTAAGCATCACACCAACGCCGATCCACACCAAGGGCTGCGCTGCGGTCGCGTCGAAAATCATCATCAGCACGGAAAACACAATCACGCCCATGCCAACCGTCAACGTACCGCCGCCCACCATTCTGCCAAACGGCACTCTGTCCTCTTCTTTGACACGGTGGCGGTGATAGGAATGCAGAGAGTTGATATTACCGGTCATATTGATAATGCCCATTACGGAAATCAGCAAGCCAATCAGCAAAACGGGGATTTGTGCGATCATGCCTTTTCCTCCTTTGAAAATGAAAATTCATCTATTTTCACCTCGGTAAATCTGCCGAACACTTTGATCGTCAGCGCATGCGTGCCGAAAACGGGTGCAATGCTTGCACGCGCGGTCGCGTATGCGTCACTTGCAGCCACCTTAAAGTCTGCGTGATACTTGCCGTCCAGATACAGCTCCACGCGACAGTTTGCGTTTGCACAAAGCTTGATCTCAAACGCATTTTCGCCGTCAAAGTCAAGGTAGCGGTAGGTCGCGGTATCACCGTTATGCACCTTTGTCAGCGCAAGCACGTGCGCGGAATTCTCGTCACCCTCGA
>JAFNZX010000410.1 GCA_017382615.1 Clostridia bacterium
TATATTATACCATATTTTTGAGGCTTTGTCCATGATTTAATCAGCGTTTCCCCGGAGGGGGGCTATATCGGTGGCATGCTCATTCGTTTTCAAGTTAACCGCTAAAATATCGGTTTTCTCACAGATTTCGGTCAATCAAGTTACCGTTGATGGTTGAGTGTCGGTTCAGAAAAGCGCGATACTGCTACCCAAGCCCCCTCCGGGAGGGGGGATAATACGCGCTGCCCCGTGCCAAGCGCAGGGGGGAGAGCGCGAATACAAACGCTTTCTTCGAGCTATATCCCTGTGATTATTTAATAATTCTTAACTTAATGACATTGCCCCATGGGCATGTTTTTATATTTTTTCAAAAAAAAACGAAAAAGTGTGTAAGGTTGGCAAATTTTACCGTCTATATAGATGAGCACGGTAAAAGCGCAAACGCAATTCGTGCAGAAATTCAATCAAAAAGGACGTTGCACAGGCGTCCTGATGACAAGGAGGAACGAATATGAAAAAAACGATGACCATTTTGACACTTTGCATGGCAGCCATTCTGCTTTGCGGCTGCTTGGTTGGCTGTGACCTCTCGGATATCTTTGGCGCAGGCAAGCAAGATCCTGCCGAGATGTTTGCCGATCTGACCGAAAAGGACAGCTTCCCTGACGGCAAGCCTTACCATCTGTATTTCCTTTCCAACGGTGACGGTACGTGCTCACTCAGATATATCACGACCGATCCCGAAAACGAGCAGGACTACGTCATTGAGATCCCCGAAACCTCTCCCGCAGGTGACACCGTTACCGCTATTAAAATCGAGCAGAACAGCACGCCTGCAGGCAGCATTGCAGATTTCCCCGTCGTGCTGACCGCACCCACCATGGAAGCGCTGTGCAAAAAGGCGCAGGCAAGCAGCATGTCCGCTTTTGATTACAATAAGTTTACGGCGTATTTCCTCAAGCTTTCTCCCGCAAATCTTGGTGACGCAGCAGCGCGTGAGGAGCTGATCAATGCGTATCCCGTAGCCGTGTACAGCGATATTTACGTGTTTGACCGGGGAGCAAGCCAGACCGAGAGAGCAAAGATTTACAGCTACCTGACCGAATACTGCGGCTGGAATGCAGAGCAGTACCGCCAAAGCGTTGACGAGATCATTGCGCTTGCAAAACAATGTTATACCCGTGAGCAGGCTGAGCTGTGCATGACCGTCATGCGCAACGCAACGTTTGAGCAGGTCAGCGGCGTTACCATTCCGAGCACCGTGACGAGCGTGGACTTCTCCCTTTGGGCAGACATGACAAATTTGAAGAGTGTGACGGTTGACGGCAATAACGCCACCATCAAAATGATTGACGGCTGCCTGGTGGATACCGCTACGGGCACTTTGGAGCTGTGCCTTGCAAAGGATGGCAAGATCCCCGAGAACGCGGGGATTGTGACCGTGGACGCGTACGCGTTTGCATGCTGCGAGTTTGCGGCAACCGATCTCTATATTCCCGAGGGCGTGACCGAGCTCAAGGCAAATGCCCTTGCAGGAATTTCCGCTGCTGAGGACGGCGCACAGTTGACAGTATATCTGCCCGCAAGCCTGCGCACCCTTGGCAGATGTCCGAGTAACCTCATTTACAACTATGCAGGCACGCTGCAGGAATGGAACGAGGGCGTGACCTTGCAAGGCTTTGGAAAGCACGATTACTTCTATCTGTATACCACCGACGTACAAGAGCCGATTTTCATCGAAAGTATCCAAAAGTAATTCTCTTAGGCTATAAAACGGACGCCACCGCGGCAGCGGTGGCGTCTTTCTGTTACAGCAAAATCTCCTTCAGAGCACCGTACAGTGTGTCAAGGTCGGCAAAGGTGGTGTCCATACCAAAGCTCAGGCGCACCGCACCCGTGTCGGGCGTACCCAGCGTGCCGTGCCCAAGGGCGGTGCAATGAAAGCCCGCGCGCACGCAAATGCCGTGCTTGTCAAGCGCTGCGCCCAGGGCATCGGCAGGTATGCGGTCGTGATAGAATAGCAGCACGGGGCCGCGGCAATGCGGTGCGCATACGTGCACACCCTCAAATCTTGCAAGCATAGCGCATGCGCGATCGTAGAGGTGTTTGTCCTGCGCCATGATTGTGCCAATGCCACGTGCTTGCACTTCACGGATACCTGCCAGAAGCCCCGCAATGGCGGGCGTGGGCAAAGTGCCTGCCTCGTAGCGTTCGGGCGGCAGCTCGGGCATCTCTCCGGAAAGCGAGAAAACGCCGTTTCCGCCTTGCAAAAGCGGTGTCAGCGTCACGCCCTCGCCTAAAATCAGCACACCGCAGCCCTGCAGACCGTAAAGGCCTTTGTGCCCGGGAATACAAAGCAGATCAATCTGCATCTGCCCCATGTCAATGGGTAAATGCCCTGCGGATTGCGCGGCATCCACGCAAAACAGCATGCCGTGCCGCTTGCAGAATGCACCCAGTGCCGCCAGCGGCATGACCGATGACACGATGTTGGACATGTGCGAGCAGACAAGCATACGTGTGTTGGGCTTTTTCTTGGCTGCCGCGTCGGTGACGATGCGTGCCGTACCTGTGCGCGGGTCGGATGCGGGAGAGAGGAAGGTATCAAATGTGATGATGCCGCGCCTTTGCAGATCGCACAGCGGTCTGTAAACCGCGTTGTGCTCCATTTCGGAGCAAAGCACGTGATCTCCCTGTCGCAGCGCACCGTGCAGCGCAAGATTGAGCGCGTGCGTCGCGCCCGAGGTAAAGACGACGCGCTCAGGACCGCTTGCACCGAACTCTTTTGCAAGTGCGCAGCGGCAATCGTACACGATCTGCGCGGCTGCATCGGAAAGCGCGTGGGCACCGTGTCCGGGATTGCCGCCCGCACGCGTCATGCAGTCGTACACCGCGCGGTGCACGGCAGCGGGCTTGGGCCACGAGGTTGCAGCGTGGTCGAGATAAACGGGCGCGCTCACGTTTCACTCTCCATATATTCTCGCACGGAAATGCCCGCGTGATCCAGCACGTATGCCGCGTTGGGCTTTTGCGCGCTTGGAAAAGCAACGCCGTACACGCAGCCTGCGTGCGTGGTCGAGTAGCTGAGCTTGACCACCTCTGCACGCACGGCGGCGCGTCCGAGCGCGTCGCGTGCCTTGGCGGCGTAGGTGGCAGAGCCGATCACCGCAACCGTTTGCCCACGGTCAATGGGTGGATTTTGCTGCCGGAACTTTTCAAAACGTTTCATGGTGACCGCCTTTCATGAAGGGAAGAGCCCTTCATTGTCAATATATGTCGGCGACAGTGCGGCGGTGCATGTGCGCTGTTGCTTTTTGGAAAAGCAATCCGGCACACGTTCCTGCGAAGGTGACGTTGGCTGCCGTGATGAGGATCTGCGTCGTTTCTGCGGGCAAAAGCAAGGCTGCGTGTACGTTTTCCGGTGGCAGAAGGGGGAGCAGATAGCGCACGGCAAGCCCCGTCAGTGCTGCTGCGCATAGAGCCTGCGCGGCTTTGGCAAGCAGATAGGGTGTAAAATCAAAGCCTCTTCCACGGCAGACGGTCATGATCTGGCACATGACCGAAATCCCCGACCAACAGGAGAGTGCCGCGCATATCATGGCGGCTTGCGTAGGATTCGCAATTTCCGATGCGCGTGCAATGCCGCCCGACATTTCAAGCGTGCCGTACAGCAGTGCGCTCAGCGCGGCAGGTAAAGAAAGAGTGGAGAGCGCACTTTGCACGGCGCTCAGTACAGCAGAGAAGAACAGCACGTACGCGCACACGGAAAGCATACCCTGCGCCGCTGCGCCCACCGCTCCCGTAACCACGCCTGCGCTCATGCATACGGGTTTCTTTGCAGGCGGTGAGTCATGGGCGTTGTCCGGCATGAGCAGGCGCGTCAGCAATGCGGTAGCGAAGGCGCAGATCAGGCTGATGCACCACAGCAAAAGCCCCATTCTGCGGCTGCCAAAGAGCGATATTCCCACTGCGCTGATCATGTAAGCGGAGCTGGGATGGTTGATAAAGGTCAAAAGTCGCGTGCATTGATTGGCGGACAGCGCGCCCGCGTCGTACAAGGCAGCCGCAGCACGTGCTCCCGTGGGAAATCCGCAAAGTGCCCCTAAGAGTATTGGGCAGGCAGCAGCACCGGGGACGCCAAGTATGATCCTTGCAGGACGGGCGAATGCATTTCCAATGGCAGCCGCCGCACCGCTTCCCACCAGTATTTCGGATGCTACCATAAAGGGGAACAGCGCGGGAATGACCGTCCGGCGACATA
>JAFNZX010000411.1 GCA_017382615.1 Clostridia bacterium
ACCACCGTTATATGCTTCGCCAACAATAAGGGCGGTAGCGGCAAATCCACCTCCTGTGCCAATGTGGGTTATGCCCTGGCACAGCAGGGAAAACGAGTGCTGCGTTTAGACGGCGACATGCAGCTGAATCTCAGCCTGTCCTTCTTTGATGAAGAAACTGCGCTGGAGTATGCCAAGAACGGCAAGAACCTCTACACCGCCATGCGCGAGCAGAAGGATCTGTACGATTTCATCGTGCCCACCGAGTACGAAAATCTCGATATGATTCCCTCCTCCACGCTGATGAGCAGCATCGAATTTGAGCTGTTCACCAAGTGGCAGCGCGAATTTATTCTGCGCCGGGGACTTACCAAGATCATGGCTCTGAACAAATACGACTATATTCTGATCGACTCGCCTCCCACGCTCGGCTGCTGGGTCATGAACATCATGTGCGCATCCGATTACCTGATCGTGCCCGTTGAGGCTTCCCCTTGGGGTCT
This sequence comes from Clostridia bacterium, assembly GCA_017382615.1. Taxonomy (GTDB): domain Bacteria; phylum Bacillota; class Clostridia; order Oscillospirales; family CAG-272; genus SVQP01. The sequence continues at coordinate 483 of JAFNZX010000411.1, forward strand.
TTTCGGTCTGGCAAACATGTTTGAGTTCTACGAACAAGTCAAGCAGATCGCGCCCAAGCTGGAACTGATGGGCATTGCAGTCACCAAGGCAAGCGAGCGCAAGAACTACTTCAAGCAGACAATGGAAACGCTTGCAGAGCTTGACAACGTCAGACTGTTTGAAAACTACATCCGCATAGACAGCACCGTAGAATGGGCGCAGGATAACTCCAAGCCCGTCTGCGCTTACAAAAAATCCAGCCGCGCTGCCGGCGAATACACCAAACTCACAGAGGAGGTTCTCAAATATGCCAATCGGTAAGCAGAGCATCAATAGAGTGGCAAAAAAAGCCGACGTAGAGGAAACAACCCCCGCCGCAGAAGTACAGCCCACAAAAGAGAAAAAGCCCTCTACGGCAAAAAAAAGCGGGTCTTGCGCGACTCGTGCCAAGACGGCTAAGCCGACTCCTCCCAAGGCAGACATTACGCAGGAAACGACTGCCCCCGCAGTCACCGAGCACGTCATTGCAAATATTGACCCCGCCGTGGTCGAAGCAGTCGTCGGCAAGCCCACCCCCGCCCCCAAGGACGGCAAGGTCAAGGTCACCGATCCCATGCCCAGTTATTTGTTGTAATATGGATAAATGAAACTCACCGCCACGGAAACCGTGGCGGTTTTTTGGCATTGGAATCGCAACGTATCTATCCGTAGGGTGCGACGTCCTCTGACTGTCCGCTCCCCCATTGTAGGGGAGCATTCCATATGCTCCCGCATTCCCGTAGGGGAGCATTCCATATGCTCCCGCGGCAACGTAGAGGCGGATATAGAATCCGCCCCTACGGTATTTTTCCCGCACGCACATCCGTAGGGGCGTGCATTGCACGTCCGCACATAAAAACCGCCGAGAGCAGCCAAATGGCTACTCTCGGCGGTAATTTTCTATTCACTCCTCAAAAACCAATACCACAGGCGGACAGCAATAATCCACGCCTTTCAAATGCAATCCCTTCTCGTACGCCTCGCGCACGATTGCCATAACCAAATAATTGGTTGCATCACTGTATCTGAAAAGTTCGGGAACCGATGTCAGATGCTTGGGAACGGGCGTTTTGAGTGTGTAAACAAAGGCAGCAAGATCTTCTCCCACCGTCTTTTTGAGCTCCACTGTCGCCCATGTGATTGCCGCATGAACTTCATCGTACTCTGTGCTCTTCATTACGGGAATTTTCAGGCACGGCCTACCCTCTTTCTCTCCGATCAAGCCAAACTCCTTAAGCTTTGGC
>JAFNZX010000412.1 GCA_017382615.1 Clostridia bacterium
GATAACACTTGAAACGCAAGAAACAGAATTTTCTTTCCCCAATCCAATTTGGAGTGATGCAATCGAAGGACAAGATTTCTTTGAGGTTGTCAGAAATTCTACCCCCTACCAACAAGCAATCAAACAAAAAATAATCAAAGCAGAAGTTCATCTGGATAGAACATAAACCTGTTTGAGTTCAAAACCTTATTAAGGAATGACAAAAATATCTTTTTCGTAGCCTTTATACAACAAGAAAAGCACCAAGCCAATTGGCTCGGTGCTTTTCTATTGGCTGCGGCACTATCAGATTCTCACCTAGTTCTTTGCGCACACCGTGCGCAAAAATCTGGTTCGCATTCGAGCCAAAGCCGTCGGGGAGCTCGCTCACCAGCGGCGCGGTGAAGAATTCTCGCCGCAGGCGAATACCCTAGTGCCACCAACAGTAGTCTTTTTGATCTTAACAATGTGTTTTTTGCATTCTATGATACATAGACCCAAAAATGCTTGCATCTGATGCACACGCGTGCTATAATGGAGAAAAAAGAAAAGGAGTGCGCGCGAAATGACTGACTATTTTAAAATTGGCAGCTTTATTTGTGAGATGCGCAAGCGTAAGGGCTTGTCGCAAAATGAGTTGGGCGAGCGGTTGCACGTGACAAATAAGGCGGTCTCGCGCTGGGAAACGGGAAGAGGCTTGCCAGACAGCAGCTTGCTGTTGCCTTTGGCAGAGGAGTTGGGCGTGACGGTGGACGAGATATTGCGCGGAGAGCTGATCACGACTGATGCCGAAGTGGCGACAGAGTTGTCCGAAACGGAGCGACCTGCCGAGAAGCAGAGCAGGATCGCAAAGCAAAATGTTGTGCTGTTGTACAAGGCTGCGAAAAAACAATTGATCCGAGATTCAGCTATCGTACTGCCAACGGTTGCCTTTTTGTGTGTTTGGTTGGTGCTTGTACTGCACCCCGACATCGACCTTGCGCCGGGAGCGAATTACGCGCTCTCTATGTGGATGAATTTGCTGTTGCCGCTGTGCGTGATTACTGTTGCGCAAACTCTATATGCTGCTGTGCTGATTGGAGATATGGTGCGCCTTGAGGATAAGCCGATCATCTTGAAGATATTGATTTGCATCGGCTTATGGTATGCGGTTGCGTATTTATTTTTGGGTGTATATCTGTTCCGTTTGGTGCGATGCGTCGTTCTTGGGCGAAAAGTGCGTAAAGTGTGCAAGGCGGTGTGAATTTGCCTTAATTGTCAATCTCTGCCGCCTTATGGCATATACTGTCGATAGGGTGGTGCTACCACCGGGTGGCTCTGCCCAAGTCTTATAAGGAGAAATGATATGGCAACCTTTACAAATAGAGCAACACTTTCCTACGGCGGGCGCACCGTGGATTCCAACACGGTCACCGGCACGTTTTTGCAGACGCTTTCCATCATCAAGACCGCGCTTTCGGGCACGTATGCGGCGGGGGACACCGTGACTTACGTGGTCACGCTGACCAATGCGGGCACGACTCCCTTGAACGGCTTGACATTGACCGACGACCTTGGCGCGTTTGATTTTAACGGCACAACGCTGTACCCGCTTGCCCCCGTTGCGGGTGCAATCCTTTACTACGTGGACGGCGTGCTGCAGAGCACGCTCACTCCTACGCAAACGCAGCCGCTGGTGCTGCAGGGCATTACCGTTCCCGCAGGCGGCAATACCACTCTGGTGTATGAGGCTGAGATCACCGATGCAGCACCCCTGGACGTGGATGCCGAAATCACCAATACTGCAACGATCAGCGGTGGTGGCTTGCTTGAACCCTTGAGCGACAGCGCGACCGTGATCACCTCTGACGTACCTCTCTTGACGATTACCAAGTCGCTCTCGCCCTTGGCTGTGCCTGAGAACGGTACGCTGACCTATACCTTTGTCATCCGCAACTTTGGCAACACGGCAGCCGTTGCAACCGATAACGTGGTGGTGACGGATACCTTTGATCCCATCTTGGAAAACCTGACGGTGACCCTGGACGGCGCGGTGCTTACACCGGGAACGGGTTACACGTACAATGCGCTCACGGGCGCGTTTTCCAGCGCACCGAGCGTGATCACGGTACCTGCTGCTACCTTTACGCGTAACGCGGACGGTACGGTGGCAGTCGTGCCCGGCGAAGCGGTTCTGACCGTCAGCGGTACGATCTGATTTTTTCGTGATTTTTTCGGGGTATCCTTGAACGGGTGCCCCGATTTTTATTGACTTTCAATGGATTTGGCGTTATAATAAATCTATATCACAAAAAGGAGCGCATCATGGAACTGCCAAGCAGCATTTTTTCGGGATATCACGGTGCTTGTCATTGTCAAGGCATCGCAATTGACGCGGCAAAGGGCTATATTTACTATTCCTTTACCACCAAGCTGGTCAAATCCGATCTGGCGGGTAACGTGATCGGCAGCGTGGACGGCTTGATCGGACATCTTGGGTGCATCGATTTCTGCGAAGCAGACGGCAAGGTCTACGGCTCTTTGGAGTACAAGAACGACGCCATCGGCAAGGGCATTCTGCGTGCCTTGGATGCTGCGGACAAGCAGGTTGCCAACGCCTTTTACTGCGCGATTTTTGACGTGGACCGCATTGACCGCCCCTATATGGACGCGGAGCGCGACGGCGTGATGCGTGCGGTCTATCTGCCCGAGGTGGTGGCGGATTTCGAGGCAAGCGTGACGGCGGACGGTAGGGTTTTGCCTTGCAAATATGCCTGCAGCGGCATTGACGGCACGGCGCGCGGACCTGCGTGGGGCAAGCGCGACGGCAAGCAATATTTGCAGATCTGCTACGGTGTGTACGGTGACGTGACGCGTGCGGATAACGACTATCAGGTCATTCTGGGCTTTGACACCGATGCGTGGTGGGACACGGTGGCGCAGCCGCTTTGCCAGGATAATATGCACCGGATCGGCGCAAAAAGCACGGAAAAATGCTTTTTGCATACGGGAAACACCAACTGGGGCGTGCAAAACCTGGAATACGATGCGTATACGGGCAACTGGCTTGCAGCGGTGTACCCCGGTAAAAAGCCGCAGTTTGCAAATTACAGTATGTTTGCAATTGATGGCGGCAAAGCTCCCGTGCAGGGTGTGCACGACGCATACGGAGAGAAGATATCGCTTTTGACGCTTGCAGGGCAGAGCAACTTTCCCTATGGCTCGACGGGGATGTGCGCTTTGGGCGACGGACGCTATTATTTCTCCGAGCAGGGGGCTGACGCGCAGCGCGGACAGTACACGTACGTGACGCTGTGGCGTGCGACGGGCGACCCCGAGCATCCGTTTGAAAGGATCTGATTTTATGGGTATTGAAATCTTATATAAAAAGGAAGAGGGCTTTGTGCCGTTTCTGCGTGCTGTAGCAGGCAAGCGCGTGGCAATTTTGTACGACGTCAACACCGCGCCCCATGCAAAGGACATTCGCGAGCAGCTCAGGAGCGCGGGCTGTCAGATTACCGACGTGTTTTATCCCGATGCGCAGCTGCTGCCCACCGAGGACAAGTGCGCCAAGGCGCAGCTGGCGGCAGATGCGGCAGACTACGTGCTGGCTGTCGGTAGCGGTACGCTGAACGACATGGCAAAATCGGTTGCCACGCGCGCAGGTCTTCCCTCGGGCGTGCTGCCCACGGCGGCAAGCATGGACGGTTATTGCTCGGCAGGTGCGGCACTGATGCGTAATGGCTTTAAGGTCACCGATACGGTCAATCCGCCTGCACACGTGCTGGTGGATGCCGACGTGATCACAACCGCGCCGCGCGAGATGACGGCAGCGGGCTTTGGCGACATTGTGGGCAAGTACACCTGCCTTGCCGATTGGCAGCTTTCTCATATCATCAACGGCGAGCCCATTCATGGGGAGGCGTTTGCCATGATGGAGCAGGCAAGAGAGGCGTGCATGGGGGCGTACGAGGGGCTGGTGCGTAACGAGAGTGAAGCAATCGAAACGCTGACCTCGGCACTTCTGCAGGCGGGACTTTCCATGGCGTTGTGCGGCAACTCGCGCCCCGCCAGCGGCAGCGAGCATCACCAGTCGCATTATCTGGAAATGGACTTTGCGCGCCGTGGCGAAATGATTCCGGCGCACGGCATTAAGGTGGGCATTGGCACGCTGGTGTCGCTGTATCTGTACGAATATATCGGTGCAAATCGCATTCCCTGTAAGAATGCCGAGGCGGTGTACGCCTTGTGCGACACGCTGCCCCGTTGGCAGAACGTGCGCGAGCTGCTTGAGGGGCTGGGCTGCCCCGTGCGTTTTTCCGAAATCGGTGTGCGTGAGCAGGTCATGCGGGATATGATACGTGATGCGCACACCGTGCGCGACCGCTATACCGTGCTGACGTTTATACATGAGCACGGGCTTTGTCAGAGGGTTACGCCTGCGCTGATTGAGCATTTCTATTGAAATTGAGGGGAAGGTATGAAAGATTTTAGAAGAAAAGCCGCACCTGTATTTTTGCTTGCCCTGTTGAGCGCATCGGGCGGCTTGATGGATGCGTTTTCGTACTTATATTGTGAGGGCGTGTTTGCCTACGCGCAAACGGGCAATATTCTGCTGTTTTGCATCAATATGGTCAAGGGAGAGTTTGTGCAGTCGCTTGGGTATCTTTGGCCCATCCTTGCCTTCATGGGCGGCACGGCGTCCGCATTCTTTTTGGAAAGATTGCATAAGGGCTGGGAGCCGTATTTACATAAGTGGCGCACGCTGGTGTTGGAGATCGTCATTCTTGCCGCCGTTGCGTTTGTGTCGGATTACAATCACCTTGTTGCAACTGCTATGATCTCGTTTGTATGCGGGGTGCAGCTGGAAACCTTTGCATCCTTTTTGAGCATTCGTGTGGCAACCACCATGTGCATAGGAAACTTGCGCAGCCTTGTGCATCACAGCATGGAGTGCGCGGTGGGAAATGCCAGAGGGAATGGCGTGCAGGTCATGCTGTTTGGCGTTGCGCTGGTGTCATTTGCCTTGGGTGCAGGACTTGGCAACGTGCTTGTGGCGTGGCTTGGTAACTTTGCCATTTTTGCAAGCTGCGTGCTGCTGGGCATCAATATCTTATTTGCGTTTTTGGTTTATGACAGAGATTGAAAACAGCAAAACGGGCTGCTTTACAAAGCAGCCCGTTTTGCTGTATGCAATTATTTTACCAGGTGTCTCTTGATCTTTCTGGAGGTCGTCTTTTCAAACTCGGTATTGCGGAATTCCACAATGCGGATCTGCTTGTATGCAACCAGCTTTTTATTGAGCTCCTTGATCTGTCCCGAAATGGTGGACTGGATCTGATCCTGCGAGGTGTTCTTATCAAACTTATCCATGTTGGGGTAAACGATTGCCGTCAGCTTGACGCCATCCTCGGTGTCTCTGCCGATGACGACCACCTCAGCGATGGTATCGATGTTTTCCAAGTATTCCTCCATCTCCTCGGGGAACACGTTCTTGCCGTTTTCCAGCACGATGACGGACTTCTTTCTGCCCGTAATAAAGATGTACTTGTCCTCGTCCATGTAACCAAGGTCACCGGTGCGGAACCAGCCGTCTCTGGTGAATGCCTTAGCGGTCTCTTCCTCATTTTTGTAGTAGCCCAGCATGACGTTGTCGCCCTTGACCTGGATCTCGCCGATGGTGCGTCCCTGATCGTCAATGTGGTCGGGATCGATACGCACGCGGCAGCACTCCACGGCAGGACCTACCGAGCCCAGCTTGGGAGCATAATAGGGGTTAACGGCAACCAGAGGGGAGCACTCGGTAATGCCGTAGCCCTCGCAGATCTGAATGCCGAAAGCGTCAAAGTCTGCCACAACGGAGGTGTTAAGCGGTGCGCCGCCCGAGATGATCTTAACAAGTCTGCCGCCGAATGCACCGGTGACGTCCTTGAAAAGTCCCGTACCCATGTTGATACCGATCTTTCTTGCAGCACCGGAAACCTTGATGGCACTCTTAAGCACCTTATCCTTGCCCTTCTTGCGTGCGGTTTCCCAAATTCTCTTATCCATGGTGTTGACGAACAAGGGAACGAGCGGCAGACCCGTGGGCTTGAACTGCTCGAAGTTACGCATGACGTGCTTTAAGGAGTCGTTGATGCAGATCTCCATGCCGTAAATCAGCGCGGCAATATCGATGCAAAGCTCGTAGGTGTGGTGAATGGGCAGAACGGATACGATGGTGTCCTCCTTGCAGAAGTCAACGGAGGCGCAAGCCGCGTTTGCTGCGGAGATGACGTTTTGCTCGCACAGCATGACGCACTTGGAAGAGCCCGTGGTGCCCGAGGTGAACAGCATGACAGCCATGCGGCGCAGATCCTTGGGGGACTTGAGCGAGTAGTGATCGTCGTGGATGTGCTTTTGACCGAGTGCAACGATATCGTCAAACTCTCTGACCTTTTCGTGGTGCAGGTAGGAAAGCTTCTCGGTGCTGACAGGAATGAAATACTTGACGGTGGGGTGATTTTCCACCGTTTCCTTGAACTTTTCGTTCATGCAGGAAGTGAATACAACTGCATCTGCCTCTGCAAAGGTCATAAAGCCCTCCAGCTCGGGAACAGCAACCTCCTTATCCATGGGGATGGCAACGCCGCCGCATGCAATGGTTGCAAGGTAGGTAGCGATCCACTGGGGGCAGGATTCACCAATAACGGCAATTCTCTTGCCGGCAAGCCCCATTGCGTCAAAGCCTGCTGCGAGTTCAGTGATCAGGTCGGAAAATTCGCGGTAGGACATGGAGAGCAGCTGCTTGCCTCTGTAATAGCGGAATGCAATTTTTGCACCGTGGGCTTTGAAAATATGCGTCAGGTCGCGGACGTCCTTGGCGGGCGTGTAAATGCGGGGTGTCTTTTTGCGTACTAACATAATACATCCTTTCTGCGGCGAGCGGCTCGCCTGTTTATCATAAATATATTCGTGTTACAAATGAAACATTTCCATATATAGTCTATTATACAGAAAATTGGCGCGTTTGTCAAGTTATTTTTTTCTTGACAGTGTGAAGAATGCGTGATATAATCAAGAAAATACTTACAAAAAGAGGTTTTTTATGGCAAAGATCAAATGGCGCGGCGGTGCGTTGCTCGCTCCCGCCCCTGCCGCACTGGTGACATGCGGAGATATGGAGCATTCCAACGCGTTGACCGTGGCGTGGACGGGCATTATCAACACCGTGCCGCCCAAGACCTATATTTCGGTGCGCCCGGGGCGTCACTCTTATAAAATGATCAAGCAGAGCGGGGAATTCGCCATCAATCTGACCGGTGCCGATATGATCAAGGCAGTGGACGGCTGCGGCATGCTGACGGGTGCAAAGGTGGATAAATTTGCAAAATTCGGTCTTGTCAAGGAGCAGGCAAGCGAGGTGGCGTGTCCCTTGGTGGCGCAAAGCCCGCTTTCGCTGGAATGCCGCGTGACCGACGTCATTGAGCTTGGCTCGCACCACATGTTTCTTGCCGACGTGGTGGCGGTGGACGTGGAGGAGAGCTTGATCGACCAAAACGGCAAGCTGCGCCTGGATAAAGCCAACCTTGCAGCATTTGCGCACGGTGAGTATTTTGCCCTTGGCAAAAAGATTGGCGACTTCGGCTTCTCGGTCAGAAAAAAGAAAAAGCATCCGCCGAAAAAATAAACGGATCAAAAAAACGCCTTCAATGGGGCTGCCAAAATAGCGACAGATTTGAAAGAAGCCACCGGCAACGGTGGCTTTTTTCGTCCTGCTCTTGGCAAAAGAGCGTCCGTATGGGAACCCCCACCACCGCAACCGCGTCGCTGGTTTCCCTCGTGCCTCGGTCAAC
>JAFNZX010000413.1 GCA_017382615.1 Clostridia bacterium
GCTGCCCCAAGAGCCCCGGTCGCTTTTTGCAAAAAGCGACGCAAAAAATCTCAAAATGGGTTAGCCAAGGGTGGCGGTTGTGCAAGACGTGAGAAAAGCCCCTCGGACTTTCGTCCGAGGGGCTATAATGATTTGATTACTTGAGCTGACCTGCAAGAGTCGCTTCTGCAGCTGCAAGTGCGTCTGCAATCTTGTTTGCGTCGTTGCCGCCTGCCATTGCGTTGTCGGGACGTCCGCCGCCCTTACCGCCGGTCACTGCTGCAACTGCGCCTACCAGCTTACCTGCGTGTGCGCCTGCTGCAACGGCATCCTTGCCTGCAACTGCGATGAAGTTGAGCTTGCCGCCTGCGTTCACTGCCAGTACTGCAACTACGTCAGCGTGGTCTGCCTTGATCTGGTCAGCCAGTGCGCGGACTGCGTCGATCTGCATGCCGCTCATATGTGCTGCAATCAGCTTGACTGCGCCAACTGTTACTGCACTGCCAAGCAGGCTGTCCAGCTTGGAGTTTGCAATCTTTGCATTCAGAGATTCAATCTCCTTCTTTGCTGCTGCCAGCTCACCATGCAGCTGTGCAACTCTCTTTGCGCTGTCTGCAGGATTCTGCACCTTAAGCTCCTTGGCAACGCCGAGGATCATAGCATCCTTCTGAGCCATCAGCTCCAGCACGCCAAAGCCGGTGGTTGCTTCAATTCTGCGTACGCCTGCAGCAACGCTGGACTCGGAGATGATCTTGAACAGACCGATCTTGCCGGTGTTGTCGCAGTGGGTACCACCGCAAAGCTCGGTGGAGAAATCGCCCATCTTGACCATGCGAACGATCTTGCCATACTTTTCGCCAAACAGTGCCATAGCACCTGCAGCGCGTGCGGTGTCGATGTCGGTTTCAACGCTCTCAATTGCGTTGGCTTCCAGGATATGCAGGTTGACTAAGGTTTCAACCTTGCGGATCTCTTCCTCGGTCATAGCAGCAAAGTGAGAGAAGTCAAAGCGGCAACGGGATTCGTCCACGTAAGAGCCTGCCTGCTCAACGTGCGTGCCAAGCACTGCGCGCAGAGCTGCCTGCAAGAGGTGGCAAGCGGAGTGGTTGCGCTTGATGGCATCGCGGCGCATGTCCGCAATGTCGGCGGTGACAACGTCACCAACGCTGAGCACGCCCTCGCTGACGGTGCACAGGTGCAGGTAAATGCCGTCGGTCTTCTTGGTGTCGGTTACGCTGAGCATAACGCCATCCTTGTAGATGGTGCCGATATCGCCAACCTGACCGCCGCCCTCACCGTAGAAGGTGGTCTTGTCAAGGATGACGGTGCAGTCGCCCTCGGAAACGGTATCAACAAGGTTGTCCTCGGCAAGAATCGCAATGACCTTTGCCTCGGTTCTGTACTGCGTGTAGCCTACGAACTCGGTCTTGGGCATGTCACCCAGCGCGGACTTGGAAGCGTCGCTCCAGCCGCTGATGTTGCCGCGTGCAGCACGTGCACGGGTCTTCTGATCGTTCATCAGAGCCTTGAAGGTGTCCTCGTCGATCTTAAGTCCGGATTCTGCAACGATTTCGCGGGTCAGGTCGATGGGGAAGCCGAAGGTGTCGTACAGCTTGAATACCTCTTCGCCCGAAATGGTATCGGCGTTTTGTGCAATCGCACCGCGCAACAGGTCGGAGAGGATGGAAAGGCCTGCATCGATGGTTGCGTCAAAACGCTTTTCCTCGATGGAGAGAACCTTGAGAATGTAGTCGTGCTTAGTGGTCAGCTCGGGGTAAGCACCGCAGTTTTCCTCCATTGCCACAACGCAAAGCTCGGTCAGGAAGGGACGGTTGATGCCCAGCAGCTTGCCGTGACGGCATGCGCGACGAATGATGCGGCGCAGCACGTAGCCGCGGCCCTCGTTGGAGGGGATAACGCCGTCGCAGATCATGAACATGGCGCTCTTGATGTGGTCGGTGCAAACGCGGATGGAAATGTCGTCGTTTGCCTGCGCGCCGTAGGTCTTGCCTGCGATGGTGCAAACGGTATCCAGAATGCGGCGGTTGGTGTCAACGAGGAACATGTTGTCCGCGCCCTGCATGACGCAAGCCAGACGCTCCAGACCCATACCGGTATCAATGTTCTTGGACTTGAGCTCGGTGTAGTTGCCGTGACCGTCGTTGTCAAACTGGGAGAATACGTTGTTCCAGATCTCCATGAAGCGGTCACAATCGCAGCCGGGGCGGCAGTTGGGATCGCCGCAGCCGTGTTCAATACCACGGTCAAAGTAGATCTCGGAGCAGGGGCCGCAAGGACCGGAGCCGTGCTCCCAGAAGTTGTCAGCCTTGCCAAGGCGAGTGATGCGCTCAGCGGGAACGCCGATGACCTTGTTCCAAAGCTCGTAAGCCTCTTCATCCTTTTCGTAAACGGAGGGCCAGAGCAGCTCCTCGGGAATGTCCAGCCATTCGGGGGAGGTCAAAAATTCCCAAGCCCACGGAATTGCTTCGTTCTTGAAGTAGTCGCCAAAGGAGAAGTTGCCCAGCATTTCAAAGAAAGTGCCGTGACGGGCGGTGTGGCCAACGCGCTCTAAGTCAGGGGTACGAATGCACTTCTGGCAGGTGGTGACGCGGTTACGGGGAGGAACTTCCTCACCGGTGAAAAACTTCTTCATAGGCGCCATGCCCGAGTTGATCAGGAGCAGGGACTTATCGTTGATGGGAACGAGGGGGTAAGAGGGAAGACGAAGGTGGCCCTTGGATTCAAAGAAAGCCAGGTACTTCTCTCTCAGATCGTTAAGAGATGTCCATTGCATAGTGTAAAAATTCCTTTCGGGATGAAATCATATTATCAACTATTTATTATAGCATGAGGAAAATGCAAATGTCAAGAGGTCACGCAAAAGATTATGATGGCCCTTGGTGAAAAGTTTTCGGCAAGTTTTAAGCGGAGCATCCCCGAGTGTCATCCTGAGCGAGGCGCACCGCCACCCCGAGTGTCATCCTGAGCGAGGGAGTGCGTGCACGACCGAGTCGAAGTTTTGCAAAGCGGAGTGGCATTTCGCAATAATTTGCGAAATGGCAACGGAGCGGAGCAAAACCGCGAGCGCGACGTATGGCAGCGCGGAGCGGGATCTGGAAACGGTTTCTGATATGTCTGCCTGCACAAACAACATCTTGTAGGGACAGGCGTCCTCGACTGTCCTTGCAAAATCAATCAAATATGACAATGCGGACAGTCGGGGACGCCTGTCCCTGCAAAATCAATCAAATATGACAATGCGGACAGTCGGGGACGCCTGTCCCTACAAAATGTAACAAAAGCTGAGCAGACATTGAGAAAACCCA
>JAFNZX010000414.1 GCA_017382615.1 Clostridia bacterium
GTACGAACTTGTAGGCACACACACGGCCAGAAGGTCGGGCATAACTAATCTTTATTTGTCGGGCAAATTTGATATGCTCCAGATGATGAGCATTAGCGTATTTACATATCGATTGCCTGAAAAACAAAGAACTGCATCAAAATCAAAAATACCCGCCGATTGCTCGGCGGGTGATTTTTATTCAATTCTCTTCTATCGGCTTGCCCTTGATGAGCACCTGTGCTTTGCCGTTTCTGGCAACCGCCAAGAGGGCTTGGGTGTCCCCCACGCGGAACGCCTCGCGGCGCGCAAGACCGAAAAACAGAAACTTGCTTGACAGCCCGAAGGTTTCACCGTCAATCGTCACAGCCATTTTGCCCGAAATGGGTCTGCACGCATATTCGATCTCGTGCGCGACCTCGTCTTCCATCACCGTCCAATGCTGCTTGATACGGCTCTTTTTTCTCAATTTGCAATAATTATACACGCCGTGACTCACTTTCCGTAATTTTCAAAGCACTCGTTGGCGCAGAAATCCTTTTTTTCGGTAAACTTTGCGCGCATATCGGCAAGGTTGCCCGTATAGATGAGATAACTGTACTCCACCGGCACAAAGCTCTGCAGCTTGATGGATTTGAGGGGGGCTACGTAATTGCATGCAGCGTCGTGCGGCTCTTTTGTTCCGTTATAGGCATGTCTGCCACCGATCAGCATTTCCACACCGGGCACGTAAAGACCGATGCCCCAATCGTTGTCGTCGGTCCAGGCGCACCAGGTTTCGGTATCGCCCTTAGGCAGCGGGAAGCGATGGCGAGGCCAATCCTCGGGCCAGAAGATCAGATCGCGGCGCACCGAAAGCGCATCACCCGTCCAGGGGCTTTCCTTGTCGTAGAACCAGAAATTGCCCAAATAGCTGATGGTATAGAATGCGGGCACCTCCTGCGTGCACTTGGGGTGCTCCCAACCGGAAAAGTCCACAAAACGGTTATCCACGCGCAGCACGTCACCGTCAAACGCATAGGTATTCTCCATATAAGAGGGCGTATACCAAGCCTCGTGTCCCCAATCGCGCGGACGGCACTTGACGTAAACGCTGTTTTCCGTGATCTCCACGTCTACCAGCTTACTCTTGGCGTTGGTGCGGTCACCGCCCTGCACGGGGTTGTAGCCCCACTTGTTTCCCATGAATTCACCGCAAACAAAGGGAGGCTGGTTGGTGCCGTAATAGGATTGCTGCACCAGTCTGCCCGTATCAAAGTTGTTGAGCAGGTTATCAAGTCCCTCGGGCGCATTTTTGTCCACCAAGCAGGAAAGTCCGCCGCCCCAGGCAAGCTCAACGCCCACACGGTAAAGGTCGTTCTCCATATAATACGTTTCCTGCGCGTATACGGGAATGACGTCGGCTGTCAAGGAATGGATCTTGATCTCCGAGCCCCCTTGGATAAAGTCCACCTGTACGTCCACGGGTGCTTTTGCCACCTTACCTGCAAGATAGCCGTCAATCAGACAGCGGAAGGTCTTGTTCTGCCCCGCTTCAAGGAAAAACTCCTCCGAATAAAGGGCGTCGTCCACGTAATAGGTCAACGTGCCGCGCACGGCAGCATCCGCAGAGTAGGTCAACGTGTATCTGTTAAACTGATCGTTATATGCAAATCTCATAAATACTCTCCTTTCCGAGTGGTATTTTTATTATACCGCATTTAGGCAGATTTGTCAAGAAATTCAATAAAATCACTTTTATTTTCAGGGATTTTGTGAATGTTGAGTGAATATTGACGGTAAGCCCTTTACAAATCGGTTGAGTTGTTCTATAATATATAATGATATAATAGTATTATGCGAATTGTTTGAAAAACGAGGTAATTATGGCTTTTATTGAGTTTGACAAGGTCAGCAAAATATATCGAACCGGTCAGGTGGAAATCGCTGCCCTGCGCGAGGCATCCTTTGAGATCGAAAAAGGCGAGATTTGCGTGATTGTGGGCGAAAGCGGCGCAGGAAAAACCACGCTGCTTAACATTCTTGGCGGCATGGATACGCTCTCAAGCGGCAGCGTGCGCTTTGACGGACGCAACGTAGGCGCGTTCTCCGTCAAGCA
>JAFNZX010000415.1 GCA_017382615.1 Clostridia bacterium
GCGCCCTTCGGGTTCGACTGCGCTCGCTGCTCTGCAGCATCGCTCCGCTCAGGATGACACGGGCGAGTGTTCGCATCACAAAAAGCCCAAAGCAGAAGCCTTGATGGCTTCTGCTTTCGTTTTGCTTATGATTCCGCTATTTCCGCAGCCCCATGGGGCTGACCTTTACAAGCAACTACTCTTCCACGTACACCACAAGCGGGGTCAGCTGCTCTCTCGTTTTCTTTGACATGTCAATGCTTTCCCATTCCGCTTGCGTCCCGATAAATCGGATTTCCTTGATGTCCTCACAGTATTCAAAAATATTATCATCGATCTGCAGAACACCGTGATACAAGGTCACCGTTTCAAGCCTGCTGCATTGCATGAACGCCCATTCGCCGATGCGCTCAATACCTCGGGGGAGCTCGATACTTTTCACGTTACGAACACCTTCAAACATATACGCCTTGATCTCTGTCAAATTCGCAGAAAGCCTGATTTCCGTAACATGCAGACAGGACGTAAAGGCGTGCCCATGCACCTCCGTCACGCTATCAGGCAAAATCACTTGGGTAAGATCGGTAGCACAAAAAGCATATGAACCTATAGTTTTCAAGGTACTCGGGAAATTGATTTCCTCCAGATAATAGGCATCCGAAAAGGCAGAATCTCCGATCACCTCTACGCCCTCGGACAATTCCACCCTTTTTACCGAACAATTGAAGAAAGCATATTCTCCGATCTCCTTTACCGTAGAAGGAACGGATACGAAATCTATCAAAACATTAAAAAATGCTTCTTTACCAATCGCTACAACCGGATATCCTCTATACGTAGGAGGAATGTATACGTCCGTATCCTTGCACTCTCCGATGCCGGACACCACGTACACCGTCTTGCCATCTTGGGTTTCCTTGGTGTACTCCAATCCTTTCGACCATCCTTGCTCCGGCTCCTCGTCGGTGATCTCGGGCTCTGTCTCGGTTTCCTCCCCGCCATCCGGCACGATTACGGTAAATGACAGAAACGTACGTTCTGCGCCTCCTGACGCCTTAGCACGCAGAGCAACGTCGTGTTTCCCGGGAGCAAGATCGGATACAGGCACTAAAATCTCCATTCTCGAGCAGGATTTTCCTCCGTGATAGGATGAAACAACATGCACCATCTCCTCTGCCTCTTGTGAGAACGCGAGATCATAGATTTTCTCTCCCCCATCAATGGAATAGCCGTATATTCCCGGCTCCGGGTCTGCAAAGGCAAGCCAGCCGCGCAATTTGATATGGGTCACGTTCGGGTCGTCCAAGGTAACCTGATGCAACCATTGACTATAGGTATCCAAGGTAAATAACACCTTCTCCTCGTCCCCAGCAATCAGGCTCAGGCTGTCAAACGAGCTATGCACGAAAACACGGCTTGGTTCGATCGTTTCTGTACTATCTTCACCGCGCTCGGTTTCCGACTCCTGCCCGCTCGTCTGTTCCTCGGGCTCCTCGGTGCTTTCCTTGCTCTGCTTGCCGCCAATGCCGCCCCAATTTTCTCGCAGTGCGGCAATCGCGCCGCCAATGGCGTGCTTGGCGTCCTCTGTCAGCAGCGAGGAGATCAGATTTTCGTCCTCGGTCAGTAAGATCTGCGCGAAATGCAGCAGCGTGCCGTCGTACTCGGGATAGTTTTGCTCAACGTAATCCACGTATCTCACAGTCACCGCCACTGTACCTGCCACACCCGCAGACACCGTGCTCAAGGTCAGAACAAGAGCTAACGCCGCAGCAATCATCGCCACGCGGAACACAGGCTTTTTGCGCAGGGGCACGGGAGCTTCGGCGCGCTCGATGAGATCAAAATCGATCTCGCTCATGAGTTCAAATAAGGATTGATTGGTCATAGCGCAAAGCCCTCCTTTCCAAGGAATTCCTTGAGCTTTTGCCTTGTGCGAGAAAGGATTTTGAACACGTTTGCTTTGCTGATACCGTATCGCTTGGCAATCTCCTCAATGCTGTCCACGTGGTAATAGCGGCGAACAAATACGTTGCAATCACGCTCGGGTAAATCGCGCAAAAACAGATTAAAGCTATGCGCAAATTCCAGCCGCTCGTAATAGCTGCTGACGTCCTCACCGGGAGCTGCCACCTCGGCAAGCTCCTCAAGCGCAAGCTCTACCTCACCGCCGCCGCGCTTGTCGCGTATCTTGCTCTTGCGTCGGTTAATGGAGAGATTGCGCGTAATACGCCCGACGTAAGTTTTCAGCACTTCGGGGCATGCAGGCGGAATGGAATTCCACGCCATAAGCCAGGTATCGTTGACGCATTCCTCGCTATCCTGCATGTTTTGCAGAATGCGGATGGCGATCCCCATGCAATACGTGCCGTATTGCTGCTCGGTAACGGCAATAGCGCGCTCGTCTCGCGCATTGTACAGCGCGATGATATCCTGATCCTTCATGGCGTTTTCTCCTTTCCGTTTTGTTCAAACAGCAATCTGTGCAGCATCTTTTTTGCGCGGAATATTCTGCCGTTGACCACGTTTTGCCCAAGTCCCAGCATTTCCGCAATTTCTGTGTTTTTCTTGTTTTGATAATATTTCAGTATAATGACCTCGCGATAATGCGCATCCAATGCGTCCACCGCACGGCGCACCTCTGCCGAGTTTTCTGCTTGCGCCATCAGAAACGCAAGATCATACGCCTGTGCATCGATCAGCACGTCTGCATCGGGCGCATCCGAAATCATGGAGCTGCGACGCTTCTTTTTGTGATAGTGATTGATGACCACGTTGCGCGTATACACGTGGATGAGCGCAGCGGTCGAGTCACCGTGCGGCTGCTTGAACATCTCGGCGTTCAGGCAAACGCGGTAAAATGCCTCTTGCACCGCATCCTCGGCATCCTGTCTGTTGCGCAGCACGGCGTACGCCATTTTGTACATTTGCTTATAATAAAGCTCGTATATCAAGGTCAAGGTTTTGCGCTGCTCCGTACTCAGATCGGGCAACGCAACGCGATTTTCGTCATGCATGATATGCTCCCCCAAAAAGTCTTTCTACTTACATACACAACTTCCATGCCAAAATTTGACAGATTTCAAAGAAAATTCTTCCAATTTTCCCGTTTGGTATATTAACAAGGGAGCAGGGCAAAAAATTCGCGATGTATGAAAAATAATTATTTTTTTCGACAATGGCGAATCCAAATATAATTTTTCGTTACAATAACAACGATATATTTATATATAGCGCACGTAAAGGCATCGCTGCGAACGATTTATCGTTGTTAGAATTCAATTCGCAAAGCGTTTTCGAAAAGTTATTGGGGCGTCCGCCGCCAAGCACACGCCCCATGAGTTTATTGATAGATTACGTTTTCCTTGCCAAGCAGATCAATCAGCTGCTGCATGACGAACGGTGAGAGTGCAATGCCCTTTTCTTGCGGGACATACGCTTTGGTCGCGCTGTTGTAAAATACCAAAGGCACGCAAAGTCCCTCGTCAAAAATCTCGGCAAGATTGCGAGCCTTGCGGTATAGCGTGCATTCGGTATCGGGCACGCGGAGGTAGAGCTTTTTGATTTTTGGAGGACGAGTGGGTGCGGATTGATTGGCGGCAGGAGCAAGCCCCTGCCCTACCGTATTGCGGTTAGGTGCGGGCGATTCGTGAATCGCCCCTACGGTATTGCGGGAGGGTGCGGGCGATTCGTGAATCGCCCCTACGGTATTGCGGGTGGGCGCGGGCGATTCGTGAATCGCCCCTACGGTATTGCGGGTGGGCGCGGGCGATTCGTGAATCGCCCCTACGGAATTGTGCGTGTTTTGGCGGGCGGATATGGAATCCGCCCCTACGGATTTGGGTGCGTTTTGGCGGGCAGATATGGAATTCGTCCCTACAGCAGGTGCGGACTTGGGCGTGTAATGCTCGTCGTCCACAAGCTCGCCTGCCGTGCTGATCAGCACCTTGACCTCGTCCTCACGCACGGATAGATTACCGTCCACGTAAAGGGCGTTATCCAAGCGCACCAGATGCCCAAGACTCTCATAGGTTTTGGCAAACATCAGGCATTCGATCTCGCCCGTGCGGTCTTCCAGTGTAAAAAACGCCATGCGCTGGTCGTTTTTCGTGGTTTTGACTGTGACCGAGGTGATCACGCCCGCAATGCGCACGCGTGCACGGTCGGGCAGCAGCGCGCCCGTTTCATCCGAAAGCGTGCCAATATCCTTGACGCGCAAATCGGCAATGCACTTATCATAGCCGTCCAAGAGATGCCCTGAGAAGTACATGCCCGACGCGTCCTTTTCCAGCATCAGCTTTTCGCGCTTGGTGTATTCGGGAATGGTGGGATAGGAGAAGGAGGTCTTGGCTCTGACCTCGGGCACCATGCTGAACATATCCAGCTGCCCTGCCACGTTGTCGCGGTTTTTCTGCGACACGGTATCAATGATCTGCTCATACGCGGACAAAAGTTTTGAGCGGTACGTGCCAAGCGAATCGAATGCGCCCGCTTTGATCAGTGCCTCGATCATGCGCTTATTCATGTCCTTACCCGACATGCGCTCCACGAAATCCTCAAAGGAGTCAAACGCATGCCCTTCTCGCTCGCGGCACAGCGACTGCACAAACTGACCGCCTACGTTTTTAAGCGCAAGCAGACCGAAACGAATGGTATTGCCGCTGCCATGGAAATCGGCACGGCTGTGATTGATATCGGGCGGCAGCACGCTAATGCCGCGCTTATTGCACTCCCCTATATACTCCGCGATCTTGACCTGATTGCCAAGCACGCTGGTCAACAGTGCCGAGAAATACTCGCAGGGATAGTGCGCCTTTAAGTATGCAGTACGGTAGGAAAGCACGGCATACGCTGCGGCGTGCGATTTGTTAAAGGCGTAATTTGCAAAGTTTGAGAGGTCGTCGAACAGCTTTGTGGCGGTTTTCTCGTCCACACCGCGCTCAGCTGCACCTGCAATAAAGTCTGCGCGTTCCGCCTCCAGCACGTCTGCCTTTTTCTTGGACATGGCGCGGCGCACAATGTCCGCGTGCCCAAAGCTATAGCCCGCCAACTCACGGAAAATGCGCATGACCTGCTCCTGATACACCGCGCAGCCGTACGTTTCCTTCAAAATAGGCTCCAGCAGCGGTGTGTCGTACTCAATCTTGGAGGGATCGTGGCGGCACTCGATATAGCGCGGGATCGAATCCATAGGTCCCGGACGGTACAGCGCAATGACCGCGATGATATCCCGGAAGCACTCGGGACGCAGCTGCACAAGCACCTGCTTGATACCTGCGGACTCCAGCTGGAATACGCCCGAGGTGTTGCCCTTGGCGATCAGCGCAAAGGTGTCCTTATCGTCGTACGGAATGCGCTCTATATCAAAATCGGGGTGCGTTTCCCTGATCTGCGTTTGCGCATCGTTGATAATGGTCAGATACCGCAAGCCAAGGAAGTCGAACTTGAGCAAGCCAAGGTTTGCAATGGTATCCATATCAAACTGGGTGACAATCGTACCGTTGCTGTGTGCAAGCGGCACGTATTCGCTGACGGGCTTGTCGGTAATGACGATGCCTGCTGCGTGAATGGAAACGTTACGCGGCATGCCCTCCAATGCCATGGCGGTATCGATCAGCTCGCGATTCTTATCGGTATCATTGTAAAATTGCTTAAGCTCGGGAAGCCTTAACGCATGCTCTAAGGTAATGCCCAGCTCCGCAGGCACGGCTTTGGCAATGGCGTCCACCTCGGCATACGGCATGCCCATGGCTCTGCCGCAATCTCGGATGGCGGCACGTGCGGCAAGCGTACCGAAGGTGATGATCTGCGACACGTGTTCCCTGCCATACCGCTTTGCCACGTAGTCAATGACCTCGTCGCGGCGGTTGTAGCAGAAATCGATATCAATATCAGGCATGCTGAC
>JAFNZX010000416.1 GCA_017382615.1 Clostridia bacterium
CGCCGATAAACTTGACGGGAATGCCCAGCTCGCGCTTGATGGAAAGCACAATGCCACCCTTTGCAGTGCCGTCCAGCTTGTTGAGCGTAAGTCCCGTAATATTTGCCGCCTTGCCGAATTCCTTTGCCTGCATGATGGCGTTCTGACCGGTCGTTGCATCCAGCACCAAGAGGTTCTCGCGTGCCGCGCCGGGCAGCTCGCGGTCGATGACGCGGTTGATCTTTGCCAGCTCGTTCATCAGATTGGTCTTGTTGTGCAGTCTGCCTGCGGTATCGATAATCAGCACGTCAGCCTGCTTTTTCTTTGCATAGTTGATCGCGTCGTATACGACTGCAGCAGGGTCACTGCCCTCGCTCTGGCGCACCATCTCCACCTTTGCACGATCACACCATACCTGCAGCTGATCGATCGCCGCTGCGCGGAAGGTATCCGCCGCCGCAACCACAACTCTCTTGCCCTGCGCGCGCAGTCTGTTTGATATCTTACCGATCGAGGTGGTCTTACCCGCACCGTTGACACCGATGACTAAGATGACCGAGGGAGTGGTGGAAAGGTTGAGCGGACCGCCCTGTCCGATCATGTCGGTCAGCAGCTCCTGCAGTGCCTTCATCACGTCCTCTTTTTCCTTGATTCTGCCATCCTTGATGCGGTCGCGCAGCTCGTCCATAATCTCCTCGGTCGCACCAACGCCTACGTCAGCCTCGATCAGCAGCTCCTCCAGCTCGTCCAGCATATCCTCGTCCACGCGTACAAAGTTTGACAGAATGTCGTGCACCTTGCCAAAAAGCGCGTCCTTGGTCTTTTTTAAGCCTGCCTTTAATTTATCCAAAAATGCCATCCCAGTTGCTCTCCTTTTGCTTTTCAATATCGTTGACGTCCAGCGTCAGCACCTTGGAAATGCCGTGCTCGGGCATGGTGACGCCGTACAGTCTTGTGGCTGCTGCCATAGTACCGCGACGGTGCGTGATCATGATGAACTGCGTGCCGTCGGTATATTTCTTAATGTATTGCGCAAGTCTTTCCACGTTGACCTCGTCCAGTGCAGCCTCAATCTCGTCAAGGATACAGAAGGGCGTGGGATTGACCTTAAGAATCGCAAAGAACAAGGCAACGCCGATAAACGCCTGCTCGCCGCCCGAAAGCTGCATCAGATTCTTGATGATCTTGCCGGGAGGTGCCGCCTTGATCTCAATACCCGATTCCAGAATGTTCTCGGGATCAGACAAGGACAGCTCCGCAGAACCACCGCCAAACAGCTCGGCAAACACCTTGCCGAAATTTTCGTTGATCTGATTGAAGGACTCGACAAACTCCGCCTTCATCTGCTCCTCCAGCTCGGCAATGACCTTTTGGGTGTCCGCTCTGGATTTTTCCAGATCGATGATCTGCGCATGCATCTCGTCGTATCTCTTCTTAACCTCCTGGTACTTCTCCACAGCTCCCAGGTCAACGTGACCGATTGCACGCAGCTTGTTACGGCATTCGGTCTGCAGCTGCACCATCTCACGGCGGTTTTCGGGCGTGATTGCGGGATAGCCCAGAGCGATTGCGTCCGATCTGGTCATCTCGTAATCGTCCCAAAGTCTGGAGGAAAGCTTGTCAAGCTCGTCACGCAAATTGCCAAGCTTGGTCTCGCACTTGGTATGCTCGCGGAAAATGATCTCCTTCTGGCTCATCTTCTCGCGCATGCGGGTCGTCATTTCATTGAGCCTGCGCTCAAAGTCCATGCTGTCGCTTTCAATTTCTGCGCGCTTAGCGCCCAGCTCCTGCAGTCTTGCCTGCCCCACTTCAAATTTCTGTCTGTTATCAGCCTGCAGCGCCGTATAGCCCTCAATCATATCCTCCAGCGAAGCGATACGCTCACGTGCTGCACGAATCTCGTCGGAATACAGCTCCACGCGGCTGCGGCATACGCCCAGCAGCGTATGCTCGGTCTCGGTATCCTTGGCGGTTTCACTGATCTTGATGATCACGGCAGTCATGTGCTCGTTCAGATCCGCCACGTGATCCTCCAGATCCAGGCGTTGCTCATCCTTGCTCTGACGCAGCGCGGTAATCTCGCTGACCACCAGTGCTGCACTGCGCTCGTCCGCCTGCAAGATTGCAAGATCTTCCTCATATCGCTCGCTCATGGCAATGATCTGCTCGTAGTCCTCGCGCATCTTTTGCAAAAGCGTTGCATTCGCCTCAATCTTTGCATGAATCTGCTCCAGCTGTGCCGCCTCGGTGCTCATCAACACACCCAAAAGCTCCTTTCGATCCTCGCACGAAGCCTTATCCTCCGTGATATCGCGGATCTCCTGCTTTTGCTGATCT
Organism: Clostridia bacterium; assembly: GCA_017382615.1. Taxonomy (GTDB): domain Bacteria; phylum Bacillota; class Clostridia; order Oscillospirales; family CAG-272; genus SVQP01. The sequence continues at coordinate 2,317 of JAFNZX010000416.1, forward strand.
GCTTGTCTGAGCAGCGCAGCAAGCTCTTTTTCACAAGCGGCACAAGTCTCTTCCAGCTTTTTGATCTCAGCTGCTCTGCCAAGCACACCTGCGCCCTGGCGCACCGAGCCGCCCGTGAACGAGCCGCCCACGTTAATCTGCTGACCGTCCAAGGTGACAACACGCACGCGGTAGCGCAGTGCCTTTGCCATGGCGGTTGCGTTATCAATCGTATCAAAAATGACGGTTCTGCCGATCAGCGAGGATACCACGTTTTTGAATTTATCATCACAATCCAGCAGCGTATCCGCAACTGCAATATAGCCGCGATAGCCTGAGGCATCGCGCATTTCGGGTGTAGGGGTCGATGCACGCATGGAGGTCAAGGGGAAGAAGGTTGCTCTGCCCGCCTCGCCTTTTTTGAGCGCGTACATAGCCGCTTTTGCGGTCTCCTCGTCGTCCACCACGATATGCTGCAGGTTTGCCCCCAGCGCGGTCTCAATGGCAGTGACGTATTTTTCATCCACGCTGACCACCTTGGAAAGCGGTCCGTAGATCTTGCCCACGGGCACACCGCCCGGAGCCGTGATTCTGCCCTGCGCATACTGATTCATGACGTAACGCACGCTGTTGGCGTATCCCTCAAAGCTCTCTTCCATGTGCTTGAAGGTCTGTATGCGCTGCTGCGCTGCGTCACGGCGCAATCTCTGCGCGTTGATTTGCTCACAGACCTCACCAAACGCGGTGTTGAGCTCCACCAATCTCTTCTGATAGCCCTCAATCTCTGCCGTCGCTTCATCGATCGCCTTTTGATAATCCGCAACCGTTCTTTGCTTATCGGCACTCTGCTTCTGCAACGCGCGATCGGCATTCTCATACGTTTCCATATCCGCAAGGATATCGCTGTTTCGGTCACTGCCCGAGTTCTTGGCACTCTCCAGCACCGAGATACGTACGCGGATATCGGTTGCCTCTGCCTCGGCTTGTCGAATATCCGCAAGCGCAGTGGCAATATCTGCCTCCAGCACCGCGATCTTTGCGCGCGTGGTGCGAATCTCATCCGCAATCTCTCCCTGCTGCTTTTCCAAGGATGCGCTCTGCTCTGCAAGTGCTACGATGCGCGCCGAGTGCTCCCCGCAAGCCGCCTGCTCCTGCTCCATATTTCTCTGTGAGAGTGCCATGGAGGAGGTAGCCGCCTCGATCAGCTCGCGCGTGTGGGCAATATTGCTTTCGGTTACGCGGAATTCACTGTCCAGCGTATGGTTCTCCTGCGTCTGCTCACGGATCTGCGTCAGCAGCTGCTCGGACGCCATCTTATTGGACTGCGACGCCTCGAACAAACGGTTATTCTGCACCTCCATGCTCTGCAATGCGTCCTCCGCCATTTGCAGATCGAACGAAGAGTGCTTGAGCGCATCCTCTGCCACGGCAATCTCACCGCGCAAGCGCTCCGTATCGTACAGCCAAAGGCTGACGTCCGCACGTTTTTTGGCATCCATAAGTTCAATCGCGCGCTTTGCCTTGCCTGCCTCCTTTTCAAGAGGACCAACCTGCGCCTGCACCTCGGTAAACACGTCCATAATACGCACCATGTTTTCCTCTGCCTTGGCAAGCTTGCGCTCCGCCTCGTTCTTCTTATGGCGGAACTTGGCAATGCCCGAGGCATCCTCAAACGTGCTGCGTCGCTCGTCACTCTTACGCGATACCATCTCGGCAATTCTACCCTGACCGATGATCGAGTAACCGTCACGACCGATACCCGTATTCATAAACAGCTCGTAAATATCGCGCAATCTGACCGCGCGGCGGTTGATGAAATATTCACTCTCACCCTGTCTGAAGTAACGTCTGGTAACCGTTACCTCATCGTAAGGGCAATCCAATTTTGCAAATTCACCCGTGTTATCAAAGGTAACCGATACCTCTGCATAACCCATGGGACGGCGGCTGTCCGCACCGCCGAAAATAACGTCCTCCATCTTGGAGCCGCGCAGTGTCTTGGACGAGATCTCACCCAGTACCCAACGCATTGCATCCGCAATATTGGACTTGCCGCTTCCGTTGGGACCTACGATGACGGTGACGCCCGCCTGCTCGTTCACCATGCCGTTGTCAAACACCAGCTTGGTTCTGTCCGGGAAGGACTTAAAGCCTTGTAATTCAATGGATTTTAAGTACAATGCCCTCTCTCCTTTTCTTAGATTTTAGGAGCTTTTACATCGCCTGCAAGCAATCTCAGCCCTGAGCCGAACTCTGCTTGCAGCCGCAAAAGATTTTGTTTGTGCTGTCCGATTGCCATTGACAGCTCACGGGAAGGAACGTACACGGTCTGTACGCCATCAGCTGCTCCCGACAGCAATTTTCGTAATGCTTGATAATACAGCTCGGATCTGACCAGCTCACCCAGCGCCGGATGATATGCTCCGCCCACAGCAAGCGCGGGGTCGGAAAGGTTATCCGAGGCGCAAAGCCCTATGCGAATGACCTGCACACCGCCCGCCTCAAAGATGCGCAGCACCTCTGCACTTCGCTTGACAGCCTCGTCAAGCGAAAGGGGGTGGTAGCTTCCGCTTTGCATCATGCCGTGCAGTGCGGTATCCGCAAACACCACTGTGGGATATATGCGTGCCCCCTGCACGCCCACATGGCAAAGTCTTTTTGCAGTGTCGGTCTCGCTTTGCGGCGTACTGCCCGGCAAACCGATCATAATCTGTCCCACGACCTCATATCCCGCGTCCAGCAGCATACGGCAAGCGCGCTCTGCGCACGCGGCGTCGTGTCCGCGCCCCGAGGCTGCAAGCACCGCATCATCCATGCTCTGTACGCCAAGCTCTACCGTTCGCACGCTGTAGCGCGCCAGAATGGCGATGATCTCCTCCGAAATATAATCGGGGCGCGTGGACATACGAATGCCCGCAACGTGCGCCTTACCCAAAACGGGTCTTTGCACGTACCGCTCGGCAACGTCAAGCAAATCGCACATCAAAGTGCGGTCAATGCCCGTAAACGAGCCACCGAAAAACGCAATCTCCGCCGTATCTCCCTCTGCAGTGGTAGCCAACGCCTGTGCGATCTGCGCATCTACCGTCGACGGGTCAAACTGCTGCTTCCCCGAAATGGTGCGCTGATTGCAAAACACGCATGCGTTTGGGCAACCGAGATGCGGAATAAAAACGGGAATATTCAAATGCCTGCTCACGGCTGCACACCGAACAGCTCCAATGCCTGCTTGGCAGCATTTTGCTCCGCGCGACGCTTGGACTGTCCCTGGCCGCGGCCTATGACGTTGGAATTGAGTCTTGCCTCGACCGTAAAGGTCTTTTGATGATCGGGACCACTCTCGCCTACCGTGACGTATTCCAGGAAATCGCCCTCCGTCTGCTGCACGAATTGCTGCAAAAGCGTCTTGTAATCGCTGCTGCCCTGCGTGCCCGCGTTGGAGATCTCCTCCCTGATCAGCGGCAAAAGCAGCTCGCTCACACGCGCAAAGCCCTGCTCACCCGCATCCAGATAAATGGCGGCAAGCAATGCCTCAAACGCGTCCGCCAGAATGGATTTCCGCTCTCTGCCGCGATTCTTTTCTTCGCCGACACCCAAAAGCAGATAGTCGCCAAGGCAGATCTGATTTGCAAAGGAGGACAGCGCGCGCTCGCACACCAGCTCAGCGCGCAATCTTGTCAGCTCGCCCTCCGCGAGATCGGGATAAGACGTATATAAGTAACGGCTGACTACTACGGAGAGCACCGAATCACCTAAAAATTCGAGTCTCTCGTTACAAAGCAGGTGGTGATGCTTTTCCCCCTGCTCGTTGGAATAGGAGGAGTGCGTCAACGCCCTTTGCAGATAGGAATGATTTTCAAAGCGATATCCGATTGTCTTTTGCAAAAGTGCCGTCGGCTTGGGATATTTGCTTTCAAAATTGCTCATAAGCGTCCTTTCTCTGCCGCAAGGATCAAGCCTTGATCTCGGGCAGCATTTCTTTGATAATATCCAGTGCAGTTTGGGCGATCACGGCGTTTCTTGCCGTCTTGCCGCCCTTGACCTTTTTTGCAGGCATCTCAATGATGCCGAAATTCGCATTCATGGGCACGAAGCTGCTGCTCACGCCGCCGTTTTGCACGTATTGCGCCATCGCACCGATCATGGTCTTGCGCGAAAAAATCAGCGCGTCCATGCCTCTTGCGCGGCGTGCGGCGTTGATGCCTGCTACCAATCCCGAGCCTGCGGATTCGATATACCCCTCCACACCCGTCATCTGTCCGGCAAAGAAAACGTTCGGACGGGACAGCATGGAATAATCCGCGCAAAGCAGACCGGGAGAATTGAGATAGGTATTGCGGTGCATGACACCGTAGCGCAAAAACTCTGCGTTCTCAAGTCCGGGGATCATGCGAAATACGCGGCGCTGCTCGGGGAAGGTCAGGTGCGTCTGGAAGCCCACGAGGTTATACATCGTGCCCTCCGCGTTCTCTTTACGCAGCTGCACGACGGCAAAGGATTCCTTCCCCACGCGCGGGTCGATCAGACCCACGGGCTTCAAAGGACCGTAGCACAGCGTTTCATAGCCGCGACGTGCCATGACCTCCACGGGCATGCAGCCCTCAAACACGGTCAGATCCTTTTGCTGCTCACGGTCAAATTCCTTGAGCGTTGCCTCCTCTGCTGTGATCAATGCCTGATAGAAAGCGTCGTACTGCTCCTTGTTCATAGGGCAGTTGATATAGTCGGCATCCCCCTTATCGTAGCGGGATGCAAAAAACGCGATATCCATGTTGATGCTGTCGGCGTCCACGATGGGAGCGGCAGCGTCGAAGAAATGCAAGCCCGCGCAGCCCAGCTCGTCACGGATGTAATCCGCCATAGGCTCACTGGTCAAGGGTCCCGTGGCGATGACCGTCACGCCGTCATCGGGCAGGCGGTCACATTCACACTCGATCACCTCGATATTGGGGTGATTGCGCACACGGTCGGTAATATACTCGGAAAACAGCACTCTGTCAACGGCAAGAGCGGAGCCGGCAGGCACGCGTGTGGCGTCTGCTGCCTGCATGATCAGCGAGCCCATCTCGCGCATTTCTGCTTTGAGCAGACCAATGGCGTTGGACATTGCATCCGAGCGCAGCGAGTTGGAGCATACCAGCTCACCAAAGGTGGGGGCGTGATGCGCCGGCGTGTATTTTTGCGGCTTCATCTCGTAGAGCTTGACCTTAACGCCGCGCTCTGCAGCTGCAAAAGCAGCCTCACAGCCCGCAAGTCCCGCGCCGAGAACGGAAATATATTCTGCCATTATGCTTCACCCTCGCTCGTCATTTCGGTCTCGGTTGCCGCTCTCTGGTAGCCGCAAGCCTTATCGTGGCAAACGATGAGTGCCTTACCCTTCTTTCTGAACAGCACGCCGCCGCAATCGGGGCACTTTTCACCCACGGGCATATCCCAGGAGGAGAAATCACACTCCGGATATTTTTCACAGCTGTAGAACACGGTCTTGTTTCTGCCGTACTTCATGACTACCTTGCTTGCACACTTGGGGCAAGGCACGCCGATATCCTTGGTTCTGGGCTTAGTGAATGCGCAGGTCGGATAATTTGCGCAGGCGTAGAAGCTGCCGTAGCGACCCGAGCGCAGCACCATATCGCCACCGCACTTTTCGCACTTGAAATCTGCAACAATGACCTTCTTTTCGGTCTGCGCCTCGCCCTCACCCTCTGCCTTGGGGGCACCCAGCGGCTTGGTATTCTTACAGGTAGGATAGTTGGGGCAGGCTGCAAACTTGCCAAATCGACCGTTCTTGACGATCATGGTCGCACCGCACTTATCACAAATGATATCGGTCTTTTCCACGGGCAGCTCGTAGGAAGCCTGCGCCAGCGCCTTTTGAGCGTCCTCCAGCTGTCCGGCAAAGTCACTCCAGAACTTTTCCAGCACGCTGTTCATCTGAACGCTGCCCTTTTCGATCGAGTCAAGATCGCTCTCCATGCGTGCGGTAAAGCGGTAATCTACGATGCTTGAAAAATTCTCCTCCATGAGCTTGGTAGTCACCTCACCGTATGCCGTGGGATAGAGCGACTTGCCGTCACGGGAAACGTAGTTTTTGGAAATATTGGTAATGATGGTGGGATAGGTAGAGGGACGTCCGATGCCCATATCCTCCAGATTTTTGACCAGCGTTGCCTCGGTATATCTTGCAGGAGGCTCGGTAAAGTGACATGCGGGCTGCACCTCGTCGCTGTTCCAGACTTGTCCCTTGCGCATATCGGGCAAGCGGATATCACTCATCTGATCAGGATCGTTTTCATCTGCCTTTTCGTCGGTGGTTTCCTCGTACATGACCATATAACCCGGGAAGGTTACGGTATAGCCGCCCGTGCGGAACAGATATCCTTCTGCTGCAAAGTCCACACTCAGCGTAGCCAGCTCTGCGGACTGCATCTGGCTTGCCACAAATCTCTCCCAAATCAACTTATACAAACGGTACTGATCGGTAGTCAGATACTTGCGGATTTTGGAAGGCTCAAGATCTACCTTGGTAGGACGAATCGCCTCGTGTGCATCCTGTGCCCCTGCCTTTGCCTTGTAGGTTCTGGGGCTTGCGGGACAATACTGCTCACCGTACTTACCCGTAATAAATGCAAGTGCTGCCGCCTGAGCCTCCTCGGAAACGCGAAGCGAGTCTGTACGCATATATGAGATCAGACCCTGTGCACCGCCGTTCTCAGAGCCAACGTTGATACCCTCGTAAAGCTCCTGGGCTACGCGCATGATTCTCTGGGACTGGAAGCCCAGCTTACGGGAAGCCTCCTGCATCATGGTCGAAGTGGTAAAGGGAGGCGCGGGAGACTTGTGTCTGGTTGCGCGCTTGACCTCTGCTACCGTAAAGGGCTTGCCCTGCACCGCACTGACAACTGCCTCTGCCTGCTCGCGGCAGGTCAGCTTGACCTTGCCGTTCTCATCACCCCAGAAGCGCGCCAGCACGTGTGCGCCCTCTTCGGTATGAAGATGCGCTGCAATGGTCCAGTATTCCTCGGGTACAAAAGCGCGGATTTCGTTTTCTCTTTCCACGATCATCTTGGTCGCAACGCTCTGTACGCGACCTGCCGAAAGACCGGGCTTGACGTTCTTCCAGAGCAAGGGGCTGATCTTATAGCCCACGATTCTGTCCACGATGCGGCGCGCTCTTTGCGAGTCTACCAGATCCATATCGATTTGTCTTGGCTGCTTGATTGCAGCCTTTACAGCTGTCTTGGTGACCTCATTGAAGGTCACGCGCTGGGTCTTTTCCACGGGAATGCCCAGAACTGCCGCCAGATGCCAGGAAATTGCCTCGCCCTCGCGGTCAGGGTCGGTTGCAAGGAAAACCTTGGTGGCATGCTTTGCCTCTTTACGGATTTCCTTGATCAGGTCGCCCTTGCCGCGCACGTTGATGTAATGCGCGTCAAAGCCGTTCTCAATATCCACCGCCAACGTGCTCTTGGGCAGGTCACGCACGTGACCCTTGGAGGCGATGACCTTATAGTTAGAGCCAAGATAGCCCTTAATGGTTGTTGCTTTGGAGGGTGACTCCACAATTACCAGATTTGCCATAGTTATATTTCTTGTCCTTTCAGGTAAGGTATTATTTTCGAGTGTAAAGTCCGCCGGGCAGCGAGGAGATCAAGCCCTTGATCTCAAACATGGTCAGCGCCATCATGACCTCGTGTGCGGGATAGCCGCTGCGTACCAGCCAATCGGCACTGATCGCCTTATCCAGCGGGATCTGCGCAAACATCTCGCGCTGTCTTTCGGAAAATCCCGCAAGAATCTCGGCAGAGTCGTCGCTGTGCTGCTCCTTTGCGGGCTGCAAAACGGCAGGCGTTTGCTTGACGGGCGCAGTCTGCTCGGCAGAGACTGCCGCGGGAGCTGACGCCTTGGGGGCTGCGCTTTGCTCTGCACGTACCCTTTGCACGCTCTTTGCGGGCACGGATGCTGCAGGAATACCCACGCCGTATCGCGCAAACACGGCGGGATCGGGGTCAGAGCGCTCCTGCGCGCGCATCAGGCGGGCAGTATCCACGCTGTCGCGATACAGAAACGCATAATTGTGTAAAATATCACGCGCACCCAGTACAACGGCAGCGCCGTCGCGAATGAGCGCGTTGGTTCCCGAGGTGTTCTGGTCACCCACGTTACCGGGAACGGCATAGATATCCTTGCCCTGCACAATGGCTTCCCTTGCGGTGATCAGCGCACCGCTGCCAAGATCCGCTTCAACGACCAGCGTTCCCACGCCAAGCGCGCTGATAATGCGGTTGCGCAGCGGAAAATGATAGCCTCTGGGCGGTGTGGAGGGTGGAAATTCAGTTAGCACAAGCCCCTGCTCCGCAATCGCGTGCATCAGTCTTTCATGCTGCTTGGGGTACGCGATGTCAATACCGCAGCCAAGCACTGCGATCGTGCAGCCCTTTGCCGCAAGCGCGCCCACGGCACAAGCCGCATCCACGCCAAGCGCCATACCGCTGACAACGACGACACCCGTGCTTGCCAGCTCATAAGAGATTCTGTACGCCATCTCCTTGCCGTATTCACTCATGGAGCGCGTGCCTACCATGCTGATAAACAGTCGCTTTTCAAAATCGGGCAGCTTGCCCTTATAATAAAGCACGCAGGGCGGCGTTTTGATGGCACGCAGGGTGCTGGGGTATGCAGGATCGGTGTAAGAAAGGATGCCTACGCCGTGCTTTTGGCAATACTCCACGACGGCATACGCCTCGTCAAGCCGCTTGTCGCACAGTCTTCCCTTGAAATTTTCGCTGATATCCAGTGTCTCAATATCACTCTCCTGCGCGCAAAACAGCGCGTATGCAGAACCAAACCTATCAACAAGCGGGGCAAATTCTGCGTTGGCAATACCGGCACACAGCGACAGCCATACCGAAAACAGCGTTTCGTTCCCTTTCATGCAAGTAGCTCCTTTCCTGTGTCAAAATCAAATCAGCTGCGGCACATCTCCCACATCAATACGGCAGCCGCAATGGACGCATTAAGCGATTCGGTATCGCCCGACATGGGAATATATACGCTTGCGTCGCACGCCTGCAGCACCTTATCGGAAAGCCCGTGCCCCTCGTTGCCGATTACGGCGCAATCGCGCTTGCACCACGCAAAGCTGCCAAGCTGTCGGGCACTTTCATCCAAAGCTGCCGCATAGACGCGCCTGCCGCTGCCTTGCAGCCCTGCAATCAGCGCGGGCAAATCCCCCGTGCGCAGAATGCGCTGCGAAAACAGCGTGCCCATAGAGCCGCGCAGCGTTTTGGGGTTATACAAGTCGGCACAATCCTCACTGAACACCAAAAGGTCAATGCCAAACGCATGCGCAGTGCGCACTACCGTACCCACGTTCCCGGGATCGCGCAGTGACTCGCACAGCAAAATCCGGCAGTCCGGAGCGATCTCGCTACAATCCATTGTAGCGTTTTTATGAATTTTGTCAATATATTTTGCCACGCATATGATGCCCTCGGGTGCATTTTCATCGGATATTTTGACAAAAAGCTCATGCGAGAGATACAGAATGCGACAGTTGGCATCACCAATACACAGACCGTACAGCTCCCTTGCCTTGGCATCGACGCTGTCCTTTTGCGTCACGTCCACCAATACAAAGCAGAGCTCCACACCGCGCGCGACCGCCTCGCAAAACAGCTTGACACCGTCAAAACGGAACATCCGCTCGCTCTGTCTGTGCTTTTTTTCGCCCAGCTTACACGCAAGACTGACCTGCGCGTTTTGTCTGGACGTAATAATCATGGGGGTAGAATCCATAGTAACCTCCTCAAAAAGGTTGCCCGAAAGGGGCTTTTTTAAGGGAAAACGGGCTGATGCACACGTACGCATACAGCCCATATTGACAGGATTTTCCTTGTTTTTCAAGGGTTTTCCCTGCACCAAAAAACGCAACAGGGGATGCCCGCACACACGTGTGTAAGCATCCCCAATATGCAATTAAAGAGCAGCCTTAGCCTGCTCGCACAGAGCAGTGAATGCAGCGGGATCGCTGATTGCGATCTCAGACAGCATCTTTCTGTTCAGGGTGACGTTAGCCTTCTTCAGACCGTTCATGAAGGTAGAGTAGTTCATGCCGTTTGCCTTGCAAGCTGCGGAAATTCTGGTGATCCACAGACGACGGAAGTCTCTCTTCTTCATCTTTCTGCCGGCGAATGCGTAGTTGCCGGACTTCATAACGGCTTGCTTAGCCATCTTGAAGTGCTTGGACTTGGAACCCCAGTAGCCCTTTGCAGCCTTCAGAACTTTATTTCTTCTCTTACGCGCCATCATAGCGCCCTTAACTCTTGCCATTTTCTTATCCTCCTTCTGCTAATTTCTTCCGATTACTTCTGAATCAGTTCTCTGATGTTTGCAGCGACCTTTGCGCTTGCGATGGTTGCACCGGTGCGCAGATGTCTCTTTCTCTTCTGATCCTTAATGCCAAGCTTGTGGCGGTGGTGGCTGTGGTTCATCTTAACCTTGCCGGTTCCGGTAACGGAAAATCTCTTAGCCGAAGCCTTATGTGTCTTAACCTTTCCCATTTTACTGTTTCTCCTTTTTTAATTTGATTGGCGTGCAAATGCACTATCATTTTTCCCTCGGGGCGCAATGGAAAGGGCGCACCTTCGGGATAATAAAATGAACGATTTTACTTTTTCTTGACGGGCGAAATGACGACGCTGAGCAGCTTACCGTTGAGCACGGGCTTCTTATCGGTAGTTCCCAGGTCTGCGCAGTCGGCAATAAACCTGTCGATCATATCCTTGCCAAGCTGCTGATGGCTCATTTCACGGCCGTGGAACACTAAGACGACCTTGACCTTATTGCCCTGCTCAAGGAACTTGCGGCCTCTCTTCATCTTGGTTTCGTAGTCGTGGGTGTCAATGCGGCAGGAAAGCTGAATTTCCTTGGTCTCAATGACCTGCTGCTTTTTCTTTGCTTCCTTTTCGCGCTTATCCTTTTCAAAGCGATACTTGCCGTAGTCCATGATCTTGCACACGGGGGGAGTCGCATCGGGCGACATCATCACCAGATCCAACGACTTGTCGTATGCCATTTGCAGTGCCTGCTCCGAGCTCATAATGCCCAGCATAGCACCGTCCGTGCCGATCACGCGGATCTGATCACAGTTGATCTCTTCATTAATAAGCGTGTCTTTTTGATTGGTAGCGATGGGTAAACACCTCCGGAAAATAAAAATCGTACAGAAGCAATTGCCCCCGTACGCCCACTGCACCGTATTGCGGCACAGAAAAAGAGAATATCTACCGAGCGCGCTCACAGGCGGCAGGGTGGAAGCCGAGGGGCTTCACTTCATTTACCGCGCTATTATACCACTCCTTGCGCCTTTTGTCAATAGGTTTTGCGAAAAAAAATTCAACTTTTGCAAGATATTTGCATTTTTAACGTTACCTGTTGACGCACGCAACTTTTTATGGTAGAATAAAATCAGAACTACCCTGAAAGGAGCTCCCCCCATGAAAAAGCGTTTTGCGTTTTCCAAAATTTTCCCCCTTTTGCTGGCTGTTCTTATCATCGCAGCCTGCATCCCGCCTTTGATCCTGCCCGCTTATGCAGCAGAGGTTTCCGTTATGAACGGCACGGGCGCGCGCGATGCGCTGCGCGTTGAAACCACGTTTGCTTACCGCGCCAAGGTCAACGGTGAATTTACCGGCTTTTCCTTCGCAATGCCTACCTGGACCGAGACCAATTCGGCTTGCACGCTGGCACTGTTCAAGTGGACGGGTGATCCCGACGACTCCCTTGCAGGCACCCCCATCGCATCCGTGCGTATCGACCCCATGAAGGATAACGCCACAAATAAGCTGACCTTTGACGCACAGCCCGCAGGCGAATACCTGTTTGCAGTGCTTGAAACCCGCGGTGCCGTCGGCGTATGGACCAATACCAACGTAAAAAACGGCAAGGGATTTTTGTACTTGGACGGCAGTGAGAAGCCGCACGAGCCCGAGCTCAAAATCAATTTCGTAAATCCTCCCGCAGAGCCCTTCGGTCAATGTGAATCGGTCGGCATCGAGGTTGACGGCAAGCATACCGCTCCCAAGGAATACGTCATCCCCGAGGACAGCTTGATCTACACCCACGAGGTCATGCCCGACACCTGGGTATTCACCGACGGTCTGGGTCGCGTTTCACTGACCAACGCTGAGGTGGGTGATCCGCGCGAGGATAAATCCGTTTCCATTTTCTTCTGGACCTGGCATCTGGGCAGACCCACTGCCGTCAACGTCAATAACGCGGTCGAGCAGTACCCCGAGGCAATACGCGATTACAAGCACTCCGTATGGCCCGCCACCGTCTTCCAGGGTTCTTGGAACGAATCCATCTACGGCTACTATGAAAGCACGGACACCTGGGTCATCCGCCGTCAGGGCGAGCTGCTTGCCAACGCAGGCATTGACGCAGTGCTGACCGATAACACCAACGGTACCGCTACACACAAGTCGGGCTACAAGGCCCTGTTCAAAACCTGGTCAGACGCTATGGACGACGGCGTGCTGACCCCCAAGGTATCCTTCATGCTGCCCTTTGCAGGCGGTGCGGACACCAACACACAGGTGCGCGAGATGTACCTGGATTTCTTCCGTGAAGGCGACTACCACAAGCTTTGGTTCTACTGGAACGGCAAGCCTATGCTCATGGCACGCCAGAGCGGCATGAACACCGGTGACAACACCGGCAGAGAAATTATTAAATTCTTCACCTGGCGCAGCGGTCAGCCCGGCTATAAGATTGACAAGACCGACGCAGGCCACTGGGGCTGGCTCTCCACCTATCCGCAGGCAGTTTATTACGCCTCCGCAAAGGACAGAAAGGCAGGCATTGCCGAGCAGGTCACCGTAGGCGTTGCGCAAAACCACAACTACGTGCTGGACATGATCTCCGCTATGAGCGGTGACAACGTCATGGGACGCTCTTACACCCACGATTATCAGGATCGCTACAATAAAGAGGGCAAGGAAGCCTCCAAATGGGGCTACAACTTCGCAGAGCAGTGGGGTTACGCGCTTGAGGTAGACCCCAAGATCATCTTCATCACGGGCTGGAACGAATGGGCAATGGCACGCGCCACCAGCTGGCCCGAGGGATACGCATCCGCCGTTCCCAACGCATTCTGCGACCAGTTCAACGACGAATTCTCCCGCGATATCGAGCCTACCAAGGGCGACCTCAAGGATCACTACTATTACCAGATGGTCAACTTTATCCGCCAGTACAAGGGCGTGCGTCCCATCCCCGCCCCCAACGGCATGGCAACCATTGATATTACCAAGGACAACACGCAGTGGAGCGCAGTCGAGCCCTACTACGCAGCTTATATCGGCAACACGGGCGACCGTGAGGGCGACGGCTGGGGCGAGCTGACCTACCACGAATACTCCGGCAGAAACGACATCATGGGCGCAAAGGTCGCACGTGACGACGAATACGTTTACTTCTACGTAGAGTGCGCAGAGGATATTACCCCCTACACCGATCCGCTCTGGATGGTGCTTTACCTGGACACCGATCAGCAGAATCAGGGCTGGGAAACCTTTGATTACGTTTTGAACAAGACCTCTCCCTCTGCAACCAAGGCAATCCTGGAAAGATTTACCGGCAACGGCTATGAAACCGAGGCCGTGGGCGAGGTGGACTACACCGTAAACGGCAACTACATGCAGGTCAAGGTGTCCAAGAGCATGCTTGCACTGTCCGGCAACGACTTCACCGTGAACTTTACCTGGACCGACAACGTGCACGACGAGGCGGATCAGGGCGAAGCAGGCAACACCGACTACGTTTACACCACCTTCTCGGGTGACATTATGGACTTCTACATTTCGGGTGACGTTGCACCCTCGGGCAGATTCAAGTACAGCTATATCTCGACCGCTGCAAACGCAACCGGCACCGAGCCCGAGGTTACCACCGAGCCTGTGGAAACCGATCCCGCAGAGAATGTGACCTCCGATGCACAGCCCCAAACCACTCCCGAAGCCGAGCAGACGACCGACAATACCACCGGACAAAGCAGCGGCTGCAAGTCCTTCGCCGCTCCCGTCATCGTGCTGGCTTTGATGGCGTGCGTAACCGTCGTAATCACCAAAAAGAAGGATTGATTTTCATGATCCCCAAGGGGCTTGTCTTTTGGCAAGCCCCTTTTCGGAGCACAAAAAAGAACACCCGTTTGGTACGACATACATGTCTATCGGGAAAATAGACAAAATCCTTTGCAAAAACCCCGCCTAAATTCTCACCGGTAGTTGTTTTCACGAAATATCTCGTCAAAAATCGTCAACTTTACCAATTTACAAATCCGCACGAATGCGGTATAATAATCATGCTCGACGGAAGCAGGTGTTCCGTCGCAAAAGTGCAGCTCAAGTCGGACTTTGTGGAATATCAATCTCATGATATCAAGCGTGCAAAGACGCCAAACGTTGCATAGCTTCGTTCGCACCGAGGATATACGCGAGCGAACACTCAAGCGGGATCGGTTTTAAGCCGATTCCGTTTTTTCTTGCTTTTTTTGCTTGTTGTTTTGCGCGTTTTCGCGCTTTTTTTTGCGTTTTTTAAAAAAAGCTATATATAATTGTAAATAAATATTGAAGGGTATAGCATTTTTATTTTCCTTGTGTTATAATGCTATGTTGATATAGTATTTTCCGTTATATAACGTTATGAATATATCGCACTACCCTATCCAAGAAAGGACTTTGATTTTTTATGTCAGGATATATAGAAAAAGCCGAGAGCATGACCATGCCCGTCATTGCTCTGCGCGGCGTTGTCGCCTTTCCCGGCGCAACCATCAATTTCGACGTAGCCGAAGACAGCTTCGGCTCAGCTCACGCTGCAAAGCTGGCAGCACAGGGCTCTCTGCCCGTGCTTTTGGTAGGCTTGCGCGACACTGCCGAGCCCGACAGCGGCGAGCCCTCACTGCAAAAGCTCTACCGCGTTGGCACAGTTGCCAAAATCAGACAGCTTGTCAAATCGGGTGACGGTCAGAACCGTGCCATTGCCGCTTGTATGACGCGCGGCATGCTGACCGCTCTGCACCCCACCGAGGATGCCACCTATGCGGAGGTGCTGTGCAAATCCTACGCACTCAAGGACAACGGCGGCATCCGTGCCGAGGCGTATATGCGCCAGGCACTTGCCTCTATGGAGCGCGTGGTGCATCATCTGCCCGCATCGGGCGAGGAGATCATGCACGCGGCGCGTGCGCTCAAGGACCCCGGTATGCTGGCTGACTTGATCGCTGCAAACGTGCTCATCCGCCCCGAGGATAAGCAGACCGTGCTGGAATGCTTTGATCCCATGATCCGTATCGAAACCGTTTGTATGATGTTGGATCACGAGGCGGAGATACTGGAATGTGACGCCATGATCCACGGTCGCGTGCGTGAGCGCATTGCAAGACACCAGAAAGAATACTACATGCGCGAGCAGATCCGCACCCTGCAGGAGGAGCTTGGCGAGGGTGACAACGAGATTTGGGAAAACAAAAAGCGCATTGCCCAGGCACATCTGCCCGAGGAGGTGGAGAAAAAGCTGCTCAAGGAAAACGACCGCCTTTCCCGCACACCGTTCGGCTCTGCCGAGGCGGGCGTGATTGAAAACTACCTGGACGTTTGCTTAGGCCTTCCTTGGAACAAAACCACCAAGGATCGCGTCAGCATTGCTGCTGCCAGAAAGGTTTTGGACGCAGATCACGACGGACTGGAGAAGATCAAGGAGCGCATTCTCGAATTCCTTGCGGTCAAGCAGCTCTCCCCCGATCTGAAAAATCAGATCATTTGCTTAGTAGGCCCTCCCGGCGTGGGCAAGACCTCCATCGGTGCTTCCATCGCCCGTGCGCTCAAGCGCAAGTACGTGCGCGTGTCCTTGGGCGGCGTGCGTGACGAGGCAGACATCCGCGGTCACCGCAAGACCTATATCGGTGCAATGCCCGGCAGAATTATCGACGCAGTTTCCCGTGCGGGCGTGCGCAATCCCCTTATTTTGCTCGATGAGATCGACAAGCTCTCCATCAGCGCGCACGGTGATCCCTCCTCCGCACTTCTGGAGGTGCTGGATCCCGAGCAGAACAAATATTTCCGCGACCATTTCGTGGAGCTGCCCTTTGACCTTTCCGACTGTCTGTTCATTGCGACTGCCAACACGCTGGAAACCGTGCCGCGTCCCTTGATCGACCGTATGGAGATCATTGAGCTGAAAACCTACACCAAGAGCGAAAAGCGCAGTATTGCCAAAAATCATCTCATTCCTAAGCAGCTTGGCAGACACGGTCTTTCCAAGCGCACGGTCAAAATCACGGATGAGGCAATCGACGAGCTGATCGAATACTACACCCGCGAGGCGGGCGTGCGTAACCTTGAGCGCACCGTTGCCGACCTTTGCCGCAAGGCTGCCAAGAAAATCATCGAAGAAGAGATCAAGAAGGTCGTCATTGACGCCGCGGATATTCAAGGCTACTTAGGGCCGCGCAAGCGTTTGCCGGACGCCATCTCCGCTATGGACGAGGTGGGCGAGGTCAACGGTCTTGCCTGGACAGAGGTGGGCGGTGACGTTTTGCGCGTGGAGGTTGCCGTGACCGACGGCACGGGCAAAATCGAGCTGACGGGCTCGCTTGGTGACGTCATGAAGGAAAGCGCAAAGGCTGCGCTGACCTACACCCGCTCGGTTGCTGCCAAGTGGGGCATTCCCACCGATTTCTATACCAAAAAGGACATTCACGTGCACGTACCCGAGGGTGCTGTGCCCAAGGACGGCCCCAGCGCGGGCGTGACCATGGCAACCGCTATGATCAGCGCGCTTGCAAATATTCCCGTCCGCCGCGACGTTGCCATGACGGGTGAGATCACGCTGCGCGGCAGAGTACTTGCCATTGGCGGACTCAAAGAAAAATCGCTTGCCGCATACGCTGCGGGGGCTTTGACCGTATGTATCCCCGCAGACAATATGCGTGATATGCACGAGCTGGATCCCGAGGTCAAGGAGCACGTGCGCTTTGTGCCCTGCTCTCGCATGGAGGACGTGCTCGCCGTTGCACTCGTGCAGCCCGAGGCAGCCAAGTCCGCCCCCGCTTCCCATGAGATTTCCGATTACATTCCCGTAGCGACCGGCGCCCACCGCGCTCCCGCTACGTCGTTTACAGAGGTAAAATAATGGCTTTTATGACACAGAACGCACAGCTGCAGATCAGCGCGGGGCTTGCCAAGCAATTCCCCACCAATCCCATTCCGCAGGTTGCTTTTTCCGGTCGCTCCAACGTAGGCAAGAGCTCCTTGCTCAACACGCTGCTTGGCAGAAAATCTCTTGCGCGCGTTTCCTCCGCGCCCGGAAAAACCATCACGGTCAACTTTTATAACGTAGACAAAAAGCTGTTCCTTGTTGACCTGCCCGGCTACGGCTTTGCAGCGCGCAACCCTGCGGACAAGGAAAAATGGAGCATGCTGACCGACGGCTACTTTACAGGCAATCCCAACGTGGATCTTTTGTGCCTTGTGCTGCAGCTGGTCGATTCCCGCGTGGGACTGACGCGCGACGACGAAATGATGGTGGATTTTCTCAACCAGAGCGGTATTCCCTACGCCGTCGTTGCCACCAAGGTGGATAAGCTTAACAAGACCGAGCGCGAAAAAAACCTTGCAGCCATTGCAAGCCATCCGCTGCTCAAGCTCGGCACGCCTGTAATTCCCTTCTCCTCGCTCAAGGGAGAGGGTAAGAATGAGGTTTGGAAGGTCATTTGCGCACACGCAGACCTGCCAACGCCGAACTGATACCGTCAACGCAGGCGTTGCCGGCATCAGTAATGAAATATTTCGCTGCGCGAAATGTGAAATGTTTGCCTTTGGCAAACGTGAAATCCGCACTGCGTGCGGGTGAAATATTGCGCCCCCGGCGCAATGTTGTGGAAGAAATTTGCCTTGGGGCAAATTTCAATTTGATTGAATTTTTCGTTATTTCGAGGTATTACCATGCTTCTCTATCCCCATTTTGATATCAACGATCAAGGACACCTGACCGTGGGCGGTCTTGACACCGTGGCACTTGCAA
>JAFNZX010000417.1 GCA_017382615.1 Clostridia bacterium
GGAGTAAACCTCGGTATCGAATACGAATACGTTGACGTTTTCGCCGGAAGCCAGAACGTGGTCCAGACCGCCAAAGCCGATATCGTATGCCCAACCGTCACCACCGAAGATCCATACGGACTTCTTGTTCAGGTAATCCTTCTCAGCAAGGATTTCGGGAGCTACGGGGCAACCTGCCTCTGCTGCCTTTTCCAGCTCTACGATCAGAGCAGCGGTAGCGTCAGCATTCTTTGCGCCGTCATCCTTGGTTGCAAGGAATGCAGCAGCTGCAGCCTTGAACTCGTCGGATGCCTTTTCGGAAGCAGCCATTTCCTCAACCTTAGCGATCAGCTTCTCGCGGATTGCCTTCTGACCCAGAGCCATACCCAGACCGTGCTCAGCGTTATCCTCGAACAGGGAGTTAGCCCAAGCGGGACCCTTCTTGGTAGCGTTGTTTACGGTGTAGGGGGTTGCGGGTGCACTACCGCCCCAAATGGAGGAACAACCGGTAGCGTTGGAGATATACATTCTCTCACCAAACAGCTGGGTGATGAGCTTTGCGTAAGAGGTTTCTGCACAACCTGCGCAAGAGCCGGAGAACTCAAGCAGGGGCTGCTTGAACTGAGAGCCCTTTACGGTGTTGTTGATGATTTCGGGCTTTTCGCTTACGTTCTTTACTGCGTAATCGAAAGCAGCCTGCTGAGCGGACTGGGTGTGCTGAGGAGCCATCCAGATTGCAAGATCCTTCTTGTCAACCTTGACGCCTGCAGCTGCAGCCTTCTTTTCAGCCTGTGCGTTGATGGGACAAGCCTTTACGCAAAGCGTACAACCCATGCAGTCTAGAGGAGACACTGCGATGGAGAACTTGTAGTTGGTCTTTACAACGGGCTTGGAAGCAAACTTGGTGGACTTGGGAGCACCTGCAGCCTCCTCTTCGGTCATAGCGAAGGGACGGATTGCAGCGTGAGGACATACGAACGAGCAGTTGTTACACTGAGCGCACTTGTCAGCATTCCATTCGGGAACCATAACGGCAACGCCGCGCTTTTCAGCAGCAGCAGCACCCTGAGGCATAGTACCGTCAACGTACTTCTCGAATGCGGAAACGGGCAGGCTGTCACCGGCCATTGCGCCAACGGGCTCAACGATGTTGTTTACGAAATCGTCCAGATCTGCTCTGTCGGACTTGAATGCGGGCTTCTTAGCATCCTTGCGGCACTTAGCCCACTCTGCGGGAACCTCTACCTTTACAAATGCATCTGCACCTGCGTCGATAGCGGCATAGTTGAGGTCAACCATAGCCTGTCCCTTCTTAATGTAGGACTTGTATGCCATCTTCTTCATGTACTCAACAGCCTCTGCTGCGGGCAGAATATTAGCCAGAGCGAAGAATGCGGACTGCAGAACGGTGTTCTTAACCTTTGCGTTACCGATGCGGTTGGTTGCAAGGTCGGTAGCGTTGATGACGTAGAAGCTTACGTTGTTGTTTGCAATGTATTCCTTAACCTTTGCGGGCAGGTGCTTGGTCAGCTCCTCAACGGTGCTCCACTCGCAGTCAAGCAGGAAGGTACCGCCGGGCTTCACGTCGGAAACCATGTCGTACTTCTTGAGGTATGCCTGGTTGTGGCATGCTACGAAGTCAGCCTTGTTGATATAGTAAGGAGACTTGATGGGGGTGTCACCGAAGCGCAGGTGCGAGATGGTGATACCGCCGGTCTTCTTGGAGTCATACTGGAAGTATGCCTGAATGAACTTGTCGGTGTGGTCACCGATGATCTTGATGGAGTTCTTGTTTGCACCAACGGTACCGTCACCGCCCAGACCCCAGAACTTGCAGGAGATAGTGCCTGCGGGAGCAGTATCGGGGCAAGCCTTTTCAGGCAGAGAGCAGCCGGTTACGTCGTCAACGATACCAATGGTAAAGTTGTTCTTGGGGAATCTCTTCTTGAGGTTCTCAAAGGTTGCAAAGATGGATGCAGGAGGAGTATCCTTAGAGCCAAGGCCGTATCTACCGCCGACAACAGTCTTCTTGATGCCTGCCTGTGCAAGAGCGGTTACAACGTCCAGGTACAGAGGCTCACCAAGAGCACCGGGCTCCTTGGTTCTGTCAAGAACTGCGATCTTCTTAGCGGTTGCGGGGATAGCCTCGATCAGCTTATCAGCGCGGAAGGGTCTGTACAGTCTTACCTTAACCAGACCAACCTTTTCGCCGTTCGCGTTCATGTAGTCGATCACTTCTTCAGCAACGTCACAGATAGAGCCCATAGCGATGATCACGCGATCAGCGTCCTCTGCACCGTAGTAGTTGAACAGCTTGTAGTCAGTACC
>JAFNZX010000418.1 GCA_017382615.1 Clostridia bacterium
ACACCCGCGATTACGCACAAAGAGTTCCTGCACTGGTCGAGGCAGGCGTAGACGTGGTTTGCATTGACTCCTCCGAGGGCTTTTCCGCATGGCAGCAGCAGACCATTGCATGGATCCGCGAGCACTACGGTGACAGCGTCAAGGTCGGTGCAGGTAACGTGGTTGACCGTGAGGGCTTCCGCTTCCTTGCCGATTGCGGTGCGGACTTTATCAAGGTTGGTATCGGCGGCGGCTCAATCTGTATCACAAGAGAGACCAAGGGTATCGGTCGCGGTCAGGCAACTGCGCTGATTGAGGTCTGCAAGGCGCGTGACGAGTATTTTGAGGAAACCGGCATTTACGTGCCCGTTTGCTCGGACGGCGGTATCGTACACGACCACCACATTACGCTCGCTCTTGCTATGGGCGCGGACTTCGTCATGCTTGGCAGATACTTTGCAAGATTTGAGGAATCCCCCAGCGCAAAGGTCAACGTGGGCGGCACGCTCATGAAGGAGTATTGGGGTGAGGGCTCTAACCGTGCGCGTAACTGGCAGAGATACGACCTGGGCGGCGCAACCAAGCTGTCCTTTGAAGAGGGCGTTGACTCCTACGTGCCTTACGCAGGCAAGCTGTCCGATAACGTACAGACTACGCTGTACAAGGTCAAGTCCACCATGTGCAACTGCGGTGCGCTGACCATTCCCGAGCTGCAGCAGAAGGCAAAGCTGACGCTGGTATCCTCTACCAGTATCGTTGAGGGCGGTGCACACGACGTTGTGGTCAAGACCTCCAACAAGCAAGTTTAATAACAAGGAGAAATCACCGATATGATGACAGATATTGAAATTGCCCAGAGCGTCAAGATGCAGCCCATTACCGAGGTTGCAAAGACCGCAGGCATTCCCGAGGAATATTTGGAGCAGTACGGCAGATATAAGGCAAAGGTGGATTACACCGCGCTGATGAACGGCTTTGCACAGAAGAAGGACGGCAAGCTGATCCTCGTGACCGCCATTACCCCCACCCCCGCGGGCGAGGGCAAAACCACCACCACCATTGGTCTTGCAGATGGTATGCGCAAGATCGGCAAGAACGTCATGGTTGCACTGCGTGAGCCTTCTCTTGGCCCCGTGTTCGGCGTTAAGGGCGGTGCTGCAGGCGGCGGCTGGGCGCAGGTCGTACCTATGGAGGATATCAACCTGCACTTTACGGGTGACTTCCACGCCATCGGTGCTGCAAACAATCTGCTGGCAGCAATGCTTGACAACCACATCTACCAGGGCAACGCGCTGAACATCGATCCCAGACGCATCACCTGGAAGAGATGCGTGGATATGAACGACCGTCAGCTGCGTTTCGTTGTGGACGGCCTTGGCGGCAGAGTCAACGGCACGCCCAGAGAGGACGGCTACGATATTACCGTTGCATCCGAAATCATGGCTGTCTTCTGCCTGGCTTCCTCTATCGAGGATCTCAAGGAAAGACTTTCCCGCATCATCGTTGCATATACCTATGATCAGAAGCCCGTTACCGCAGGTGATCTCAAGGCTGTGGGTGCTATGGCAGCACTCTTAAAGGATGCTATCAAGCCCAACCTCGTGCAGACCTTGGAGGGCACGCCCGCGCTGGTACACGGCGGTCCTTTCGCAAATATCGCGCACGGCTGTAACTCCATCATGGCAACCAAGCTGGCTATGAAGCTGGGCGACTACACCGTTACCGAGGCAGGCTTTGGTGCGGATCTGGGTGCGGAGAAGTTCCTGGATATCAAGTGCCGTATGGCAGGCCTGACCCCCGATGCAGTTGTCGTCGTTGCCACCATTCGTGCACTCAAGATGCACGGCGGATTGGCAAAGACCGAGCTGGGCACGGAAAATCTTGAGGCGCTTGGTAAGGGCCTTCCCAACCTGCTTCGCCACGTTTCCAACATCAAGAACGTATATAAGCTGCCTTGCGTGGTGGCTGTTAACCGTTTCCCCACCGATACCGATGCTGAGGTTGAGGAAATCATCCGCAAGTGCCAAGAGCTTGGCGTAAACGTGGTGCTTTCCGAGGTTTGGGCAAAGGGTGGCGAAGGCGGTGTTGCGCTTGCTACCGAGGTTGTCAGACTTTGCGAGGAGGAGCAGGGTGACTTCACCTTCTCTTACGAGCTTGACGGCAGCATTCAGGATAAGATCGAGGCAGTAGTCAAGAAGGTATACGGCGGCGCAGGCGTTAGCATTCTGCCCGCAGCACAGAAGCAGATCGTAGAGCTGACTGCACTTGGCTTTGACAAGTGCCCCATCTGCGTGGCAAAGACGCAGTATTCCTTCTCGGATGACATGACCAAGCTGGGCGCACCCGAGGGCTTTACCGTGACGGTCAAGAACGTCAAGGTATCCGCAGGCGCAGGCTTTGTCGTCGTGCTGACGGGCGACATTATGACCATGCCCGGTCTGCCTAAGGTTCCCGCGGCTGAAAAGATCGACGTGGACAAGGACGGCACCATCACCGGGTTGTTCTAAATTATAATGATGTAAGCAAACAGCGCACCCACACGGGTGCGCTGTTTCTCATGAAAAGTTTGGGTCAAGCTCATGAAAAGTTTTGATCAAACTTTTTCAAAAGTTTGCGCAGGTCGAGGGCGCGCAGCCCTCGTCGCCTCCGCAGAGGCGAAACTCTCCAACGGAATTTTAATTTGCGAAGCAAATATGTTCTTCTTTGTGCCTCTTTGCTCAAAAAGAACGGAAAAGGTCTTCTCACATAATATCCCAACGGTTGTTTCGGACGACCAATGGTCGCCCTACGTTGTCCGAGTTTGCCGAAAAGAACGGAAAGGACTTTCTCACATAATATCCCGAGATCCATGGGGCGGAGACTGAGGTCCCCGCCTTGCGGTTTTTTATGTCGCAGTAATTGGAACTCGGAACAGTTGGTTTGGCGGCAACGGAATCTGCATAAGGATATTATACAACAATATTGTTGTAATGTCAATACAACAAGTTTGTTGTATGATATAATCTCCTTAATAAACAAAAAGGAAGATTATATATTATGTATTATTACCAAAGACTAAAAGACCTCCGAGAAGATTCGGATAAGACGCAATCCGAGATAGCAGAGCTTTTGAATATCAAACAGCAGCAGTATGCCAGATACGAACAAGGAATATATGAAATCCCGCTTCATCATATGATCGTCTTAGCTAAATATTATGACGTTTCTTTGGATTATCTTGCAGGGTTAATTGATACTCCGCGAAAGTTGCGGTAACATTGTAAAGGGAAAGGAATAGAAGCGGTTTTTCACATAGTGCCCCGTAGGGACTTTCGTAGGGGCGACTGAACGAATCGCCCGTAAGCGTTCGTCACCCCGAGTGTCATCCTGAGCGGAGGAATTTCGCAACAGGTTGCGAAATGACGGAGTCGAACTTTTGCTTGCTCGGTCACGCTGTGCCCTCGACCCGCAAAAGTTCGACTTCGTTCGTCCGCAGCAATGCGGCGGACTCTCTTCGCTCAGGATGACACATAGGGGATACGCGTTCGCAATGACGTTATTTCTTTCTCCATCAAAAAGACCGCCTCTGTTGGGCGGTCTTTTCCGTTTGGTCAATTTACTTTTTCTTTCCAATACTTAATATGCGCAAAATGGTCGGGCTGAGCACGACGTTTGCAAGCAGCTCAAATACGAAATTCAAGCCCACGAAGAATACAATCATGTAGGCAAATACCGACATACCCTCGCCGGCAGCACCGCTTTGCACGGCATCAAAGAAGAATATTCTGCAGCCAAGCAAGAAAATGCCTGTGTTGACGATGGGGCACACAATCGCGCTGACGATGACCGCTACGTATTGGTTGACCTTTTCCAGCAGCTTGTATGCAAAGCCTGCGCAAAGACCGGACAAAGCACCCTTGATCAGTACGGTGATGATCGTGCCGGGGAGGCTGAGCCCAAACCAAAAGGCTGCGTCTGCCGTTGCAAAAAAGATTGCGCCTGCAACCGCGCCCAGCCATGCACCTGCCCACGGACCGCACATTGCAGCACCGATGACTACGGGAATCAGGGTCAGGGAAATGGATGCAAGTCCACCAATCTTAATAAAGCCGCCAAAGTAGGCGAGCACGGCAACCATTGCAGTCAGCAATGCAAGCAGCGCGAGCTGCTCTATCTGCCTTTTGTTGAGTTTGTTTTCTTGCATAAGGAATCCTCCTGCGTGTGATAATCGCGTTTATTATAGCACGCAGAAAATAAAAAATCAATAGCAATTTTAAAATTATCGTTTTTCGTTAGGTTTTGATTGACAAACGCACGCGCGTATACTATAATATAATAAATGTAAAATATCGGAGGGCTATATGGCTATCGTCGTCAGACTTGACCGCGTTATGGCGGACAGAAAAATACAGCTTGGCGTGCTTGCCGAGCGCGTAGGCATCTCCCCCGTCAATCTGTCCAAGCTCAAAAACGGGCACGCGGGAGCGGTGCGCTTTTCCACACTGGAGGCGATCTGCCGCGAGCTTGATTGCCAGCCCGGGGATATTCTGGAATATCGGGAGGATATTGAATGAAGGGTATATATAATATAAAGGTAGGCTGCCTTGCTTTGACCTTGCTTTTGCTGCTGAGCGCAGCTGCGTGCCAAGCACCGGGGGGCGAAGGAGAGGGTAGCACGGTTGGCGATCTGACTTTGCAGGAAAGCGAGCAAAATCCCTTGGGGACCGAGAGTGAAAGCCAAAGTCGGGAGGAAAGTGGGAGCGAAAGCGAAGTGACGACCAATCCCGTCACCGAGCAGCCCACGGAGAGCGAAACGCAGACCGATGCGCCCTCTGCTGAGCAGACGACCGCAGGGCAGGGAACGGCGAACGGTGAGATCGTGACGCCGAGTGCGCAGGGATATATTTATCCCGATATGGTGGATGACCTTGCTGCCTTGGCAGAGCGTTACGGCGATTATTTTACCTATGAGAGCATCGGCAAGAGTGTGGATGGCAGAGAGATTTATGCTTGCGTGGTGGGCAATGCAAGTGCAGAGAAAAAGGTGCTGCTGACGGGCGGCATCCACGGTAAGGAGTATCTGAGCAGCCTTGTGGTCATGAAGCAAATGGAATATTACCTCGCCAATCGCGCAGAGGGCTCGTATAACGGGCTGCAGTATGCAGAGCTGCTGGATACGCACGCGTTTTACGTGCTGCCTATGATCAACCCCGACGGTGTTATGCTTGCGCTGTGCGGCATAGACTCCATGCAGACTCCCGAGGTCAGAGCAACCGTGGAAAAGATTTACGCGGATAATCTGCGTGACGGTCTGACGGGCACGAACGATATCAACGTCTACCTTGCGTATAACTGGAAGGCGAACGCCAACGGCGTGGATCTGAACCGTAATTTTGCGCTTTCTAACTGGTCGGAGGTCAAAACGGGTATTCTTGCGCCCTGCTTCCGCAATTATAAAGGACCGAGGGCTGCGTCTGAGCCTGAAACCAAGGCGGTCAGCGCGTACGTGGAGAGTCTTGGCGAAATCGAAGCACTGCTCGCGTTCCATACGGCAGGGCAGGTGGTGTACTGGGATTGCGGTATGACGGGCGGCGTGCGCCT
>JAFNZX010000419.1 GCA_017382615.1 Clostridia bacterium
CACGATTATATTTATTATACCATATATTTTGCACAAAAAACAGATGTGAAATCATGATTTTTACAAAATTTGCAAGAAATCGCTTGTGCAAAATTGACAAAAGCGCGCGGGTATGTTATAATGTAGGCAGAAATCAACCAAGGGGATTTGTTATGATAAAAGCCATTATTTTTGATTTGGACGGCACGGTTGCGGACACGATTTCCGCCATCCGTGAGGGCGTGAATATGACCATGGAGAGATTCGGCTACCCGACGCATACCGATGCGGATATCCGTCGCTTTATCAACCACGGCGCGCGCGAGCTAATCAGGCAGGCGTTGCCCAAGAGCGTAAGCGCAGACCCCGCCCGCGTGGACGAGGCGCTGGACGTATATCAAGGCATGTACGATCAGACCTATACCCACACCAACCTGTGCTACGACGGCATGGTGGAGGCGATGTGCGCGCTGAAGGAGAAGTACGCGCTTGCCATTCTCTCCAACAAGCAGGACAGAATGGTCAAGGGGCTTGCCGCGCAGCTGCTGCCTGCGGGTACGGTCAAGGTGGCGCAGGGGCAGATCGAGGGCGTGCCCACAAAGCCCGATCCCACGGCGGTGTGGGAGATTTGCCGCACGCTTGGCGTTGCCCCCGAGGAGTGTGCCTTTGTCGGCGACAGCGACGTGGATATGATGACCGCTATCAATGCCGGCTGCCTGCCCGTGGGCGTGAGCTGGGGATACCGCGGCGCGGACGTGCTTAAGGAGGCAGGCGCAAAGGTGCTGGTGGAGACGCCCGGAGAGCTTGCCTGTGTGATAGAAAACATATCTTAAACATATGTCAAACGAATTTGCCGAAAGGAGAACCGGATCGTGTGGAATTACTTAGGCCCTTTATTGCTTTGTCTGCTGTGTGTCGGTGCTGCTTTCATACTTGATTTGTGGGCAAGAGCGTGTTTTCTTGCTGTGGGGTACACGCGTGTGCATCATCATGGCAAAACGTGGAAACGTGCGACAAGACATTACAAAACGAATTGGAAGCTTTGGCAAAGGCTTTTATGGATTCCGGCATTTGCCGAAGCATATCCCGCTAAATGCCGCGCTTTGGCAATTCTCGCATATCTGCATTATGCGCTCGTTGCCGTTTGGCTGGCACTTTATGTAGCCGCAGATGTTTTCGGGGTAATTGACGATCTTTATTGGATGCTCTTTCTTGCCATCATTTTACTCCCGTTCACGCTTGGGAAAATTATTTATACTGACGCTTTGGTTCGCGGAAAGATTTCATGATTTGCATTTACATCATGCCGTCTGTATATATGACGGCAAAAAGCGCACACGCGTTTTGCGTGTGCGCTTTGCTTTTGCAAAATGTTACTTGCCCTCGGTGGCGTCCTCGTAGGTGTTGAGCGTCTTGATGTCCTTGTCGGAGAAATATTCCAGGGGGTCAACGGACAAGCCCCCCTCGGTCATTTCAAAGTGCAGGTGAGGTGCTTCCGCCATTTCCAGGGTTGCGGTGCCGCCCACCGTACCGATCTGCTGACCGCTCTTGACTTCTTTGCCTGCAACGATGCCGTCTGCAAGGTTTGCGGCGAGGTTCTTATAAATGGTGACCACGTCGCCCTCGTGCGAGA
>JAFNZX010000420.1 GCA_017382615.1 Clostridia bacterium
ACCATTCCCACCTTTAACGCAAGCGTTGCGGAGATCCGCGAGATCGCTAAATTTGCAAATTCGTTGCCCGGTGTCAAGGAGCTGCACCTGCTCCCCTATCACCGCCTGGGCTCTGATAAATATACGGGCTTGGGCAGAACCTATACCCTGCCCGACATTCTCCCGCCCGATAAGGGCACTATGGAAACGCTGGTCGAGGCTGCCAAGAGCGTTTGCGACCTGCACGTACAGATCGGAGGATAGCGCGAAATATCAGTCGTGCAGACCGTAAGGCTGCCGTTCGCGCACAAATCAGACTGCCGCGGGTGCGCCGCGTCAGTCGGATTTCAAAACACTGATGGAGGTTACTATGACAAATCTTCCCAAGGACTTGGAAATGAAGGATAAAATGCGCATCGTCCAGGAACTTGTTCCCGGACGCCAGATCACCATTGCGCACATTATCGCCAATCCCGATCCTATTCTTTATCAAAAAATGGGTCTTGACCCCAAGCTTGACTATACACACGCAGCCATCGGCATTCTGACCGTCAGCCCCGCCGAAACCGCCGTGATCACTGCGGACATTGCGCTCAAGAACGCAGGCGTGGAGCTTGGATTTGTGGACCGCTTCTCGGGCACGCTGATCATCACCGGCACGGTTTCCGAGGTGGAGTCGGCATTCTATGCCATCGCAGATTACTTCCGCGATAAGCTGCATTTTGCGGTCTGTGACGTCACCAAGACCTGATCATGAAAAAGCTGATCTTAGTCGGCAGAGTGGCAGCAGGCAAGACCACCTTGACGCAAGCACTCAAGGGCGAACAGCTGCACTACTGCAAGACACAGTACATCAATTATTTTGACACCATTATTGACACACCCGGCGAGTATACCGAAGTCAAGCAACTGGGCGCGGCTCTCGCACTCTATGCTTACGAGGCAGACATCGTCGGTATTGTCATAAGTGCCAACGAGCCGTTTTGCGTCTTTCCCCCTGCCATTACCTGCATGGTCAACCGTGAGGTGATCGGCATCGTTACGGGCGTGGATAAGCCCGACGGCAACGTCGAACAGGTCAGACGCTGGCTAAAGCTGTGCGGTTGCGAAAAAATCTTTGAGGTCAGCTCCTACTCCGGGCAGGGACTAACCGAGATCATTGAATACCTGCGCGAGCCAAGCGACGCACCCGACGCAAGACCCGTATAAATAACCGAAAGGAAAAAAACATACTATGAGCATGACCAAGGTAATTTGCTTTGCCAACAACAAGGGCGGAAGCGGAAAATCCACCACCTGCTCCAACGTGGGCTACGCCATGTCCGCTATGGGCAAGCGCGTTTTGCTGATCGACGGCGATATGCAGATGAATCTGACGCTGTCCTTCTTTGATGAAGAAACTGCGCTGGAGTATGCCAAGAACGGCAAGAACCTCTACACCGCCATGCGCGAGCAGAAGGATCTGTACGATTTCATCGTACCCACCGAGTACGAAAATCTCGATATGATTCCCTCCTCCACGCTCATGAGCAGCATCGAATTTGAGCTGTTCACCAAGTGGCAGCGCGAATTTATTCTGCGCCAGGGACTTACCAAGATCATGGCTCTGAACAAATACGACTATATTCTGATTGACTCGCCTCCCACGCTCGGCTGCTGGGTCATGAACATCATGTGCGCATCCGATTACCTGATCGTGCCCGTTGAGGCTTCCCCT
>JAFNZX010000421.1 GCA_017382615.1 Clostridia bacterium
ATCATGGGCACAAACGGTCTTTTACTCACGCGCGAGCACGGCTCTTACGTATTTCTTGGCGAGATCGTGACCACGCTGCCCACCGACTCCACTCCCCAGCCCGTGCTGCACTGCCCCGATTGCGGCGCTTGCCGCCGCGCTTGCCCCGTTGATCTTTCGCACGACGCCTGCCTTTCCGCGCTGACGCAGAAGAAGGGCAAGCTTGATGCGCTGCAGATGCAGAGATTGCGCGAGCATCCCTTGATCTGGGGCTGCGACACCTGCCAGGAGGTCTGCCCCTACAACAAGGCAGCCGCGCGTGCAGGCACGCTTTATACGACTGTTCCCTATTTTACAAAGGATCTGATCCCCGCCCCCGATCTTGCCTTACTGCAGGGTATGCCCGACGAGGACTTTACACGCCGTGCCTACGCGTGGCGCGGACGTGAAACCATTTGCAGAAATTTGATAATCAAGGAGGAAGCGCCAATATGACCACCTTTGTTTACGGTCTTTCGGGCTGCGGCAAATCCGCATATATCGAGCAATGCATCCGCGATGACGTGGCTGCAGGCAAGCGCGCGCTTTTGATCGTCCCCGAGCAGGAAGCCTACAGCGCAGAGCGACGCTTGCTCTCCACCCTGCCCGCAGGGGCAGGCCTGCACTTTGAAATTCTCAGCTTTTCCCGCCTTGCAAAAAAGGTATTCGGCATCTACGGCGGCATTGCTGCCGAGCACGTTTCCGCTGCCGCGCGCTCGCTTTACATGTGGAAGACCTTGCGCGAGCTCTCGGGGATGTTAGAGCAATACCGCAACACCTCCGATCCCGCCCTGCCCGCCTTGATGCTGGGCGCTGCCGACGAGCTGCGCTCTGCAGGCTTGACTCCTGCGCAGGCGGAGCACGCGTGCGACAAGCTTGACAAAAATGCTCCGCTCTATAAAAAAATGCGCGATATTGCCTTAGTGTGGGCTTGCTTTGAAAACGGTCTTGACGATGGCTTTGGCGGTGACCCCGCAGACGATCTGACACGTCTTGCCACCACCTTGGAGCGTCACGACTTTTTTGCCGGTATGCAGGTCTATATCGATTCCTTTACCAGCTTTACCGCTCCCGAATACCGCGTCATTGCGCAAATGCTGGCGCAGGCTGACGGAGTCACGATATCCCTTTGCCTGCCCGATGCGCAAAGCACGCCTCCTCACATGGAGGAGCAGGCGAACACGCGCGCACGTATTGCGCGCATGTGCCGCGAGTTGGGGCAGATACCCGAAAGCATTACCCTGACCGAGAGCATTCGCACCACCTCTCCCGCGCTGATCGCTCTTGAGCGCAAGCTGTGGGATTTTTCCGCCAAGCCCGAGCCCAAGACAGGCGCGCGCATGCCCATCGATCTGTACGTTTGCGCCTCTCCCTATGCTGAGGCAGAGGCGGCTGCGCTGCACGTGCTGGAGCTTTTGCAAAAGGGCTATGTCCCCGGCGAGATCATGATCGCGGTGCGCGACGTGGAGTCTTGGCGAGGCATTCTTGACCGCGCCATGGATCAGTACGGCGTGCCTTACTTTCTCTCAAACCGTACCGAGCTCTGCTCCTATCCCATAGCAAGGCTGATTCAGAGTGCCTTGCGCTGCGTCAGCACGGGATATCGCCGTGCCGACGTCATGACGCTGCTTCATACGGGTCTTTGCGGTGTGGAAAACGCCGATATGGACAGATTTGAGGACTATTGCGAAACCTGGAACATCTCGGGCAACCGCTTTTTTGCCGAGGTGTGGACCATGAATCCCGACGGATACAGCGAGGTCATGTCCCCCCGTGCAGCTGATATTTTAGCCGCAGCCAACCGCGTGCGCCAAGTGCTGATGCAGCCCCTGCAAGCCCTGGAGATGCGTCTGCGCGCAGCGGAATGCGTGCCCGATATGTGTGCCGCTCTTTGGGAGTACTTGGGTGAGCTGCAGGTAGCCGATCGCCTTGCCGATCTTGCCGCCACGCAGCTGCGCCTTGACAAGGTGCGCCGGGCAAGTGACACCATCAGAATTTACGACCACATCACCGAGCTGCTTGCCACGCTGGCAGTGCTGCTCCCCGAAGAAAAGCTGACCGCTGCCGAATTTGCACAGGCAATCTCGGTCATGCTCTCCAAAAGCGACATGGGATCCGTGCCCACCATGCAGGATTGCGTGATGATCGGCTCTGCTGCTACCATGCGCACGGACAGTGTCAAGGTCGCGCTTTTGCTCGGGCTCAACGAAGGCGAATTTCCTGCTTCGGTATCCGACTCGGGTCTGCTTTCCGAAGAGGACAAGCTGACGCTGGAGGAGCTGGGACTGGGTATGCACGTAAGCAAGCAGACCCGCTCGTCTGCTGAGCTGTTTTACGTATATCGTGCCATGACAAAGCCGAGTGAGCGGCTGATCCTCTCTCGCTCCGAGAAAAATACGGGCGGCAAGGACGTCACCCCCTCCGTTGCGTGGCAGCGCGTGCTGCATCTCTTCCCCGACTGCAAGGAGACGCGCGTGCATCTGCCAAGCACTCTTGCAACAGATCCAAATGAGAGCGTGGTGCACCTGCCATGCATCTCCCCCGAAACTGCAAGAGTGTTGCTTGGCGACAAGCTGTATCTGAGTAAATCCAAGATCCAGACCTTCGCGCAGTGCCCCTACCGCTATTTCTCCGAAAACATACTTTCCCTACGTGAGCGCACCGCAGCCACGGTCAGCTATTCGGACGCAGGATCGTTTATCCACTACGTGCTGGAGCATTACATCAAGGCCTGCATGGGCGAGGACGGCAAGGTGCACCCATTGGAGGAAACAGAAGCCCAAACGCTTGCCGACAGTATCATATCACTTTACATCAGCGCGATCTGCCATTGCAGGCTGGAGGATGTGCCCGCATCGCTCATGCACCGCTTTTTAAAGCTGCGCGAGCTGACGCTCTCGCTGCTCAGGACCTTAATGAACGAATTTTCGCAAGGACTTTTCGTGCCCGTTGCCTTTGAGCAACGCATCAGTGAGCGCGACCCGGGCGCGCCCTCGCCCATGATCCTGCCCGTGGGGGATTCTCCCCTGCCCGCCGTTTGCATTGGCGGTACGGTGGACCGCGTTGACCTTTGGCGACACGATGGCAAAACCTATTTGCGCATCGTGGACTACAAAACGGGCAGCAGCAAATTCAAATTAGAGGACGCCTACAGCGGCAAGGATATTCAGCTGCCGCTCTATCTCTTTACAGTTTGCTCCCCCGATAACGCAGGACTATACGGAGAAGCCGGCAGCGTTGTGCCCTCTGCAGCACTCTATTTCTCGGCTGCGGAGGAAAACGGCACACCCAAGCCTTTTTCAAGCGGCTTGATTTTAGCCGAGGACGGTGTGCCCGAGGCAATTGATCCCACGGCTAACCCCGAAAAGAAAAAAGCCGGCACACTGTACTGCACCAAACAGGAGTTTGACGAGATCAACAAGACCGTGCAGGCAACCGTGCGCGACATTGCCGCACAGATGTACGGCGGCATGATTGAAAAACGCCCCGATTCCGACGCTTGCCGCTTCTGCCGCATCAAGGACAGCTGCGACAGGGCTGTGCTGAGTGACTTTTAAGAAAGGAGAGATAGCGTGAAAGTTCACGTCATTTTCTTCTTTAGTATGCATTCACGCTTAAACTTCACCTAAAAATGGGTCCGGACCCATTTTTGGAGCAAAGCTCCGCGGTGAAGTTTCCATCACTATTTGAGCCGCCATATGGCGGCATGGAGATTTTTATGGCAAGACAATGGACACCCGCGCAAAGCGCGGCAATGCAATATAAAAAGACCTCTCTGTTAGTCTCGGCTGCAGCGGGCTCGGGGAAGACCGCTACCTTGACGCAGCGCATTATCAATCAGATCACGGAAGACGAAAGCTGCACGCTGGAGCGCATGCTGATCGTCACCTTTACCCGTGCCGCCGCTGCAGAGCTGCGTGCACGTATTGCGTCTGCCCTGACAGAGGCAATTGCGCAGGATCCCGGCAATCGCCACCTCAATCATCAGCTCTTACTGCTGCCCGGTGCGCACATTCACACCATCGACGCCTTTTTCGGTGAGCCCGTGCGTGCCAATTTTGAGCGGCTTGGGCTGCCCGCCGGCTTTCGTATGGCAGACGACGGCGAAGCGGACGGCATTGCCGCATCCGTCATGGAGCAGGTCATAGAGGATTTTTACAGTGCAAGCAAAGACAGAGAGAACGGTATTTTGGGTCTTGCAAGAGAGAGTGCATTTCTCTCCTTTGTAGAGACTCTGGTCTCCTCGCGCGATTTTTCCGCACTCGTGCCTACCTTGACCGATCTGTATCAAAAGCTGGTCACCTCGGAGCGCGGTGTCGATCGCGTAGCCGATTGCGCAGGAAGAATTGAGCGCGAGACCGAGGGCGATTTCTTTGACTCCCTCTGGGGCGCACAGCTGCGCGATTATACCGTCAATTCCCTGCTCGCGCTGGAGCAAAAATTTCTCAGGGCAAAGGCAGAAATTGCAAGCGACCCTGCGTGCGGTGCGGCATTTGCCAATATGTTTGATTCTGACGCGGCACGCTGCGGCATGATCGCGCACCGCCTGAAAACCGGCGGCTACGCAGGTGCGGCAGAGGCCTTTGACGCGCATCCCGCAACCAAAAAGCCCACGGTCAAAAAGGACCAAAAGACGCCGCTTTGCGAGGAATTTGAGGCTTTTCGAAAAAAGCAAAACGACAAGATCAAAAAGCTTGCCGAAAGCTTTTCCGTCTCCCCCGAGGACATCCGCACACAGTTTGCAGCCACAGCTGCTATCTGCCGCACGCTGTACGCCATTATGGACGAGTTCGACAAACGCTATACCGAAGAAAAAATACGCCTGGGCGTTTGCGAATTTTCGGATATGCCCCGTTTCGTGCTGAAGCTTTTGCAAAATGAAGACGGCACTCTGACCGACCTGGCTAAGGCTTTTCAAGAAAAATTCGATTGGGTATATATCGACGAATATCAGGACGTCAACCAGCTGCAGGACAAAATCTTTGCTATTATAGGCGGTGACCACCGCTTTATGGTGGGTGATATCAAGCAAAGCATTTACGGCTTCAGAGAAGCTGACCCTTCCATTTTTGCTTCCTATCGCCGCACCTTTGCCACGCTGACGCCCGACACTTTGGAAAATCCACCCGCGACGGATCTTGGCTGCGTGCTGTTCATGTCCGAAAACTTCCGTTGTGATAAGTCCGTTATCGACTTTACCAACCTTGTCTGTGCCTATATCTTCGAGGCTTGCCCCGATACCATCGGATACCGCAAGGGGGACGACCTGATCCATAGAAAAATCGCCCCCGAGGGCTACGAAAGCCCTATGGTCACCCTGCAGATCACACAGCCGGCAAAAGAGTGCGAGGACGACGAGGATGACGACGAAACCGACAGCACTGACACCGAAACGCTTGCTGCCGTGAACGAAATTCTGCGCCTTCTTGCCAATGAACGCAAAGCAGACGGCTCGCCCATTCTGCCCTCGGATATTGCCATTCTCAGCCGTACCAAAGCACCGCTGGACGTCTTTGCACGTGCGCTGAGTGAGGCAGGCGTGCCCGTATCCGCGCAATCGGGCGGTGAACTCTACAAAAGTGCCTCCTTCCGTTTCTGGCTTTCGCTTCTGGACGTCATCGACAATCCCTCGCAGGATATTCCGCTCTGCTATCTGCTCACTGAGCCGCACGACGGCAAAAAAGCAGCATTTTCCCCCGAGCAGCTTGCGCTGGTGCGCAAGGCGGCTGCCCACAACCTCTCGCTTTACGATGCCATTGTTGCGTATGCAACCGAAGGCTTGGACGCTTCCCTTTGCACGCTTTGCGCTGCTTTTTGTCAAAAGCTGGAGGAGTGGCGCACACTTGCCGTGCAGCTTGGTGCAGATGCGCTCTTGACCGAGCTTGCGCAGGACAAGCATCTTGCCGCGCATGCCGATAGTGAGGCGTTTCTATTCCTTTACGAAAACGCCCGACAATTTACGCGCAAGCATTGGAACGGACTTTACGGCTTTGTGCGTGCCCAGCACCGCGCCATGAATGCCAAGGGCTCTGCCTCTGAGGCTTCAAGTGCGGGCGGCGGCGTTGCGCTCATGACCGTGCACCACTCCAAGGGACTTGAATACCCGGTTTGCTTCCTTGTCAAGTGCGGCAAGAAATTCAACCGCCGCGACAGTCAGCAGACGCTGATCTACGACAAGGACATGGGCGTTGGCATCAAGCTCTCGGACGGCAAGGGCAAGCGCGATACGCTTTTGCGTCGCTCCATGACCCTTGGTAAGGTGCACCGCAGCACCGAGGAAGAGATGCGCACACTGTACGTCGCACTCACCCGTGCGCGAGAGCGTCTGTACCTGACCGCAACTATAAAAAAGCCCTATGCCGCTCTGTACCGTGAATGCGCCATGGGCGGCAGCGCAGATATTCTCGGTGCTCCCGATCACCTTTCCTGGGTGCTTTCGGCAATGGCAGCAAACGAGCAGCGCGCAAGCGCATGCTGCCGCGTTGAGCTCTATGAGCAGGGGCAGGTTGCATCTCCCTTGCGTTCAATCACTGCCGCCGGCGCACAGCAAAAGGATCAAAATGATGCAGGCAGCGCGCATTACGCTTCTCTCATGCAACTCTCGGGTGCGCAAAAGCAGCACACCTCGCTGCTTTACAAAATCCCCTCTAAGGCAGCAGCATCCAAGCTCTCCCCCAATATGCTCGACACCGATTTCTGCTTCTCCCCCGGCGAGGGCGAGGACGCAGACGAAATGCAGACTCGCGAAGCACTCTTGCGCCGCCTTGAGCAAATGCACTCCGAAAAGCCGGATTTCTTTGCGCTCATGGCAGAAAACGCCAAGCCCACGGCAGCCGAACGCGGTACGGCAGCGCATCTGTTCTTACAGTATTGCGACTACGCCCGTGTCCGTTCCCACGGCATTGACGACGAGCTTGACAGACTGGTGCGCGAGAAATATATCACGCCCCGCATTGCAAAAATCGTCAACCGCCGCGCGCTGCAGACCTTCTTTGACAGCGATTTCTTCCCGCTGGTGTTGGATGCGGACAAGGTCATGCGTGAGGTGCATTTCAACAGCTTTGTGCCGCTGGAGGAATTCACGCAAAACGACGAGATTGCGCACTTGGTCAGCGGAAAGCTACTGCACGTGCAGGGCTCGATTGACCTCATCCTTGTCGGCAAAGACGGCAGCATTTCGCTGTGCGACTACAAGACCGACCGCCCCACCGCCGAGGAAAAGCGCGACCACGCCCTTTACCGCGAGCGCATGATCGCAGCCCACAAGGATCAGCTTTCGCACTACTCCCACGCCGTCAAGGAGCTGTTCGGCAAAGCCCCCGACCGCGCCTTCGTGTTCTCGCTGACACTTGGCGAGGCGATTGAGATTTTGTAAAAGCAATGGCAGCGGACAGTCCGGGAGGCCTGTCCCTACGCCCGTTGAGATCTTGTACATTATACCGCAACAACTTTCGTAGGGACAGGCGTCCTCGACTGTCCGCTTCATATGCAAATCACCCCGTGCTGCCTTTCGGCAGCACGGGGTGTAGTACATTAAGCATTTATTTCACTTCGCTGAATACTTCGCACAGCGAACGGAATACAGCATCGGCAATTTGATAATAGCCATTGACGGATGGATGTACGCCATTCGTTCCCATGACCTCGGTTTTATCGTTTCGATTATTTACCGGTTTATTGGTAGATGGCATATTATAATCGGTATCGAATTGTCCCGCGATATCCACGTACTTAACGAAATCTGCATACTCGGGCAATTGACAAAAGTCCTCCAACGTTGCATTGTAGTGCATTGCCGTAACCAGCATTCCGTACGTATTGCTATATCCACCATTCGCACCGTAATTGTATCCCATACCGCCATTCTGCGACGGGATCTGTATACCCATGCATCTGATAACCGCCTCGGGATATTCCGCATGCAGCGTATCTATCAGCTTTTTAGCATATACGAAATGTCCGCTGTCCACGGCATAGTTCGTCTTATACGGTGTTGACTGTCCGTTCCACGTCAACAGAATATACACAACGTCGATATCTTCAATCCCATTACGTTCACAGTAGGATTTGAAGCTGATGTCACCAAGCTCCTCATCATAGAACGGACTCTTTGCACTGCAGAAGGTAGCCCAAGTCCAGCCGCCGTATCCTTCACAGTGAATCTGATTACCTTCCACGGTTTTTTCAACCGTACCAACAAAATCCAGATAATCCAGCCCCAAGCCTTCAATCGTGCCGCCCGTACCCGTAAATCGTCTTGCCGCCTCTGCAGCCCAATAGCCACCCGCGGTCAGGCTATCGCCTATACAAAGCACGTTCATATTTTCATGCTCGGCTTGCGGCTTATGTACGTTGAGCGTCGTCGTATCCGTTCCCAAAAGCACACCGTTATCATCATATACAGATAAAGTCAGCTTATAGCTGCCCACGTCCGCCTCGGTCGGCTTCCACTCGAAATAGCGGGGATACGCCTTCCCCTTGGAGCAGGTGACCTGAATATCGTAATGATAAGGATCCACCGCCTGCACCACACCTCTGTAAAACAGCTGAAAATTATCGTTAACGGCAATATCGTATTCATCGGGTAAGAATACGTTGATATGATCGTACAATGCATCTGCAATCGATTCGTTCATGACAAACACATCCTGAATTCTGCCAAGCTTAACGTACAAATACCGTGTTGGATTTCCCGTCACGTTGATCATTTTAGCCGTGCTGTCCAGCAACGCTCCGTTGGTTGTGTACGTTTGCACTGCCTGATATTCGTCCGCGGGAATATTTGCGGCTTTGCCATACGCATCGCACAGCTGATTGCAGTTATAGCAGAAATACAGGCTGCTTTGATTGTTTTGCAGCTTGACGGGCACGTCCCACACGATCTCCGCCTCGGTAAAGGGCGGTACGTATACGTCTATGACCTCGGAAACGATGGAGTCACCGTTTTTATCGTTGTAATTGAGATGGAATTTGATCTGCGTGATGGCAACGTCTCTTGCGCGGACGCGGATAGCAATGGCGTCCACCTCCGAGGGCTTGCCAATGCTGCCGCCCCAACCCGAAAACGTGGAGGTAAGGTATGCCCACGACGGATTGGATACAGTTTCGCTTGTACAAACAAACTGATCTTTTTGATATTCAAACATGGACGACAGCGCATCGATAATGGCTTGATTATCCCCCTCGGCTTGGTACTGCGTCACCTCTCCGTTGATCACCCAATAGCCATCCTCGTTAATGGCAACGTACGCAGACGCACCGTCCTCGCCGCGGGAGGGGTAGCCGGTATCCACGCCGTCTATGTACCAATTGCCGTTTTCTCCAACGTAGGGCGTCTCACCGGCTTCACCTTGATCGCCCTTGTCGCCTTTTTCGCCTTTTTCGCCTTGCGCACCGTCTGCACCGACGATCACGCCGAGATTGGTCACAGTTCCGTTAGAAAGCGTAATAATCAGTTCACCCTTGTCATTGAGCTCTGCCTTTACGACACTAACCCCATCCACACCGGGGACACCCTGCGGGCCTTGCTCGCCTTGAGGGCCTTGCTCGCCCTGCGGACCTTGCTCACCCTGCGGACCTTGCTCCCCCCGCGGGCCTTGCTCACCCTGCGGGCCTTGCTCGCCCTGAGGACCTTGCTCGCC
>JAFNZX010000422.1 GCA_017382615.1 Clostridia bacterium
CAAATACTGCTGCTTTTACTTTCATCATAGCTCTCCTACTCAATACTTATTTCAAAATATTTCCGATATATGCTTGCAATTTGGCTGATCTCCTCGAAAGAGAGCGGCTGCACGCCGGCATACGCGTACGCTTTTCCCAACGCCTCATATTTGCCTGTACCCATGCGGTGAAAGGGCAACAGATCCACGTATTGCACGCCGGCGGCGCGCAGCTGCTCGCACGCCATGACGCACGCTTGGGCATCGGTATTGACACCGGGGATCAAAGGCACGCGCACGTGTACGTGCGCACCGCTTGCAATCAGCTTGCAAAGGTTACCGTAAACCAAGGCGTAGTCACCGCCGACCACCTCCCGATACGCATCGGGATACGGGGTTTTATAATCAAAATAGAACAGATCGGTCACATCCAGCACTGCTGCAAAGCTCTCCCACGGCACGCACCCCGCTGTGTCCACCACAACCGAGATGCCTTGTGCGCCAAGGGCTTTTGCAACCTCTGCCACGCCGTCTGCTTGGAATAGCGGCTCACCGCCGCTAAAGGTGACGCCGCCACCGCTTGCGCGATAAAAATCCTCATCCTCCAGCACCTGCGCAAGTACCTGCTGCGCAGTCATGGCATGGCCGTAGGTCTGCGTGCGATTGGCTTGTGCAAACATCAGCGTCTGCGGTGCTGCGGAAATGGTTTCGGGATTATGACACCACGGGCAACGCAAATTGCAGCCCTTTAAGAACACGGTGGTGCGAATGCCCGGGCCGTCCCCCGTGGAAAAATGCTGGATATCGGATACGTTAAGCACGCGCATCTCTCACCCCTGCTGCGTGCGGCGCAGGATATCCTCCTGCACTTCTCTTGAAAGCGTGACGTACAACGCGGAGAACCCCGACACGCGCACGACAAGCGAGCCATACTGCTCGGGGTGCTCCATGGCATCGCGCAGCACCTCTGTAGAGGTAGCGTTGATCTGAATCTCCTGTCCGCCCTTGGCAAAATAGACGCGAATGAGTGCCGCCAGCTTTTCGCGCTTGCCGTCCTCAAACATGGCAGGCGAATACTTCTGATTGACCACCGTGCCGCAGGCGCAGCGCGTGTAGTCGGGCTTGGAAACGCTGAGCAGCGTGGAGGTTGCACCCTTGATATCCCGTCCGTAGGTGGGCGATGCGGCATCTGACAGGGGCTCGCCCGCACGTCTGCCGTCGGGCGTTGCACCAATCTGCCTGCCCGCCCAGATATTGCTGGTGTTTGCCGCCATAGCGGTATAGATACCGCCGCCGTCACGTGTGCGATACAAGTCAAACTGATCGGACAGATAGGTGGTGAACCACACCGCATACTTATCCACAAACGGATCGTTATTGCCGTACTTGGGTGCTGCCAGCAAAAGCTCGCGCAAGTCTTCATACCCTTCAAAATTCGCCTTCATCGCGTCCGCCAGCGTTTGCAGCGTAGCAGCTTGGTCGATAAATATCACCTTTTCAATCGCGGCAAGCGAATCACTCATTGTGCCCACGCCCATCAGTGCCGCGCCGTGCACCGAGGGATAGATGCTGCCGCCCATATTGATATCCTGCGCCCTTTGGATGCAAGCCTTGCAGAAGCAGGAAAGGAAGGGCGAAGTATAATTTTGCGGATCGGGCAGGTCGTTATACGCGCAAAATGCCTGCACGTACTCCAAAACGCCCGCATTCAACTGCTGCTCCACGCACGCCATGAACTGCTCCATGGTGGCAATCTCGTCAAGCGGCGCGGTCACAATGCCCTTGCGCTCTTGATTATACCCTTCTCCGCCAAGCAGCACGTACTCCAAATAGCGGGGCGTATCAAATCTGCCGTCGCTCCACGGCGGCTGCATGCCGGTCATAAAATTCTCAATACAGCCCACCATGCAATAATTGCGCACGTCGACCTCATCGTAGCCGTAGCGGCGCAGTGCCGCCATGTTCACGGTATCGTTCATCAGCGCAGGATAGCCAAGTCCCGTGCCGATCACCTTTAAGCATTCGTCTAAAAAGGCATCGGGCGTATCGGGCGAAATGCGCGCAGAAAGGTTAGGTCCCGGCATATTGATATCCCTGACGGCATACAGCGTCGCGTAGCTGAGCGCATTGACCGCGCACTCGCCACGCTCATCGCAGCCGCCGATACAGATATTGACCACGTCGTCATAGCCCAAACAATAGCGATGCTCGCAGATCTTGATCAGCGCGTTTGAGAGCAGCTCTGTTGCGCCCGCTTGGTCAAGCACGCCCGCAGCAACGTCGCGCTGATACAAAGGATAGAGATACTGATCGATTCTGCCCAGCGCCATGGCATAGCGTCCCTCGTACAAAAAGCAGGAGTGGATCATCCACACCAGCTGCAACCCCTGGGCAAAGCTCTCGGGCACACCCGTGGCAACCTGCTCACAGTTTTGGGCAATGAACGCAAGGCGCGCATCGTCATACCCCTCCTTGCCCATAAGAGCCCTTGCCTGCTTGGCGTGCGCCAACAATCTTTCTTGCAGCGCATGCAGCGTACAGCGCATTGCCTCCAAGAAATCCAAGCCCTGTGCATCCTGTGCGTGCGCTTGCTCGGATTCTGCAATCTGCGCAAGCAGCCCCACAATGCCCACCTGCAAAACGGTGGCAAAATCGGGCGCAAAGTGATCCTTATTCGTGCCAAACCAACGCTCGGGATATGCCGCTACGATAGCATTCGCTTCTCCGATCTGCTGCTCGGTCAGCTCTGCAAACAAGGAGCGCTGGCTGCCCACGATCAAATCGTTTTGATAAATATATGGTGTCGGCTCGACCAGAAGCGCACAGATACCGTCCGCGCGTCTGCCTGCAGCAGAGGGATGCTTTTCGGCTGCGTACCCCTTAGCGCGAAAATAATCGGGACAATACACCCCTGCGGGGCGCATCTGCATTTCTTTTTTCAGTCCTTCTGTCAATGACATGCGTCTTACCTCCCATTGCGTCTTGCTACACGCTTGTTTTTTTCATTATAGCACATTCCTACCGTATTGTCAAATATTTACTTTACAAATGCAAAGCAATCTGCTATAATAAAAACAGAACGCAACAAGGAGGCAAACGTATGAGCCTTTCCCCATTTTATCTTGCATATGCCGACCTGCGCGCACGCATAGCACCCTTTCGTCTGCGCACCGATTTTGAAACGCGCAAGACGGTTGCCAATATTGACGCACTGTTAAACCGCGCCCGCGAGCTTGACGCAGGGGCAACACCAAGCGCACGCTTTGGCTGGGCTGTGGGGCATACCGTAGAAAACTTTATGGAGCGTGCCGAGCGTTATACCGCTGCGCTGGAAAAGGGCGAATCCCCCTTGCGCGGCATGTTCTGTGAGCCGGGCATGAGCTTTATCGACCATTCGTTTATCGAGAAGGACGGCGTCATGCACGTGTTTTACATTCGCGGCTACGTGGGATATGAGTGGGACACCCGCTTTTGCGACACCTTTGGGCACGCGACCTCAACCGACCTTGTGCATTGGGACATACAGCCGCCCTGCCTTTGTACCACACGCGGCGTCGTAGACAGCTATCAGGTCTGGGCACCCGGTGTGACCGAGAAGGATGGCGTTTACTACATGTACTACACGGGCGTCAATCTTGACGTGGCGCAATCCATCTGCCTTGCCACCTCGCGCGATCTTTACACG
>JAFNZX010000052.1 GCA_017382615.1 Clostridia bacterium
GGGACGGCTTTTGCGTGACAGCGGGCGGTTTTGTCTGCTCTTCCGGCTCGGTCATCGTTTCATATTCCGAAGGACTATGCTCGGGCATG
This sequence comes from Clostridia bacterium, assembly GCA_017382615.1. GTDB lineage: Bacteria > Bacillota > Clostridia > Oscillospirales > CAG-272 > SVQP01. Next base: position 90 of record JAFNZX010000052.1, read on the forward strand.
GGTGCAGCGGGCAATTCTATCTCCTCCTGCACCTCAAACGTTTCCGTTTGCGCCCCGGAAAGATCGACAGCCTGCTCATGCTCCGAATTGACAAAACCGTGATCCTCTTCCTCCCCCCTCTCGTCAAGCATGATAAGCAAATTTCTCGGCAACGGCGTTTGCACTGCAATATTCCGTATGGCAAAGCCTATGTACACGATTGCCAATACCGACAACGCACCGCATATTGGCACGCACATACGCGACCTTGCGATTTTTTGTATAAACTTCATACAAACCTCCATTCTGTAAAAAATACCTCAAATGAGAAATGCAAAGAAGACGTTATAAATATTGTAACAGAAAACTCTTATGGGTGCAAGGAACAATATATGGTAATGAAATGTTGCAAAGCCCTTGCAAATTGCCATATTTTGTGCTATACTTATTATTGGATTATTGTGGATAGGTATACCTATTTATAGGAGAATAAACAAGATGAAAGTAATTTTGGCATCCAAATCGCCCCGCCGTAAGGAAATCCTTGAAACGTTGGGGATACGTTTTACCGTTATGACCGCGGACACAGACGAATGCAGCACGCAAACCGATCCCGCGCTGCTGGTTGAGCAGCTTGCCTTGCAAAAGGCAACGGACGTGCAGGACCTGCTTGACGCGCAGAACAAGCTGCAGCCCGACACGCTGATCATTGCATCCGACACCGTGGTTGCGCTGAACGGCGAAATTTTGGGAAAGCCGCGCGATAAGGACGATGCGCGCCGCATGATCAGAGGACTGCAAAATACCACGCACCACGTGCTTTCCGGCATTGCGTTTTGCTATTTTGACGCACAGGGCAACAGAAAAGGTGCAGTTTCGCACGCCTCCACCGCCGTGCATTTCGGACCGATGAGTGATGCGGACATTGAGCTTTACGTCAGCTCCGATGAGCCTTACGACAAGGCAGGTGCGTACGCCATTCAAGGGCTTGCCGGCAGATGGATTACGGGCATTGAGGGTGATTATTTCAACGTGGTGGGACTTCCCGTCAACATCATGTGCGAGCTTGCAAAGCATGCGTTTGGCATTGATTTGTTGAGATTATAAATCAAGTCCCGTAGGGGCGCATTCTATATGCGCCTGTAAAACTAAACGTTTATAAAAATACAATAAATATTCAGACCTGTAGGGGCGACCAGTGGTCGTCCAACCGTACGGGCTTATATCGTATTCCCACAATACAACGTCTAAACGAGATTACTCGGGACGACCACTGGTCGCCCCTACGTTGGATTTTCTACGCACAGCGTATTATGCCCAAAGGGCAATCATAACTTTTACGAAAGGAGGGAGAGCATCCCATGGCAAGACACTTAGGTATCGATCTCGGTACGTCAAATACGCGCTTCTGGCTCAAGGAAAAAGGCATTCTTTTGCGCTCTCCCTCTGCCGTAGCCATTGATAACAAGACCCGTGAGGTGGTCGCCGTGGGCAGCGACGCACGGCGCATGGTGGGAAAAACTCCCGTCCATCTCTCGGCATACAGACCCGTACAGGATAGCGTGGTCACCAACCTGGAGGTCACCTCCACCATGCTGCACGAATTTTTCGTGCGCACCAACTGCACGGGATTTTTTCACAAGCCCGTGGTGCTTGCTGCAAGCCCTTACCGCTTGACTGACGTGGAGCGTCTTGCCATTGAAACCGCTATTTTAGACGCGGGCGCAAAGTCGGTTGCCATGATTGACGCCCCCTTGGCAGCAGCTCTCGGTGCAGGATTGCGCATTTCCGATCCGCGCGGCTGCATGATTTGCGATATCGGCGGCGGCACGACCGAAATCGCCGTAATCAGCTCCGGCGGCATCGTACGCGCAAAATCTCTGCGCGTGGGCGGTGATAAATTTGACCAGGCGATCATGAATTATTGCAAATACCGCAAGGATCTGATCGTGGGCGATACGGCTGCTGAGATGGCAAAGCGTCAACTGGCGGTTGCCACACCCGATATCAATCGCGGCAGCATGCAAATTTTTGGCAGAAACGTACGCACGGGGCTTGCCACCACGCAAACCATTGCATCAGGTGAGGTATGTCAGGCTTTGCGCGCTCCCATAGAAGCCATTATTCGCGCCATTGTCACCACCATTGAAGAAACACCTCCCGAAATTGCAGGCGATATTTTCGACTTTGGCATTATACTGACCGGAGGAGGCGCCAATATTCCCGGTCTGGCAGCGCATATTTCCAAGAGCGTTGGCGTGCGCGTAACCGTGGCAAAGCATCCTACCGACGCGGTTTGCCAGGGACTTGGAAAATTTATTGAATATCCCAAGCTGACCTCCAAGCAGCTGATTTACCGTTCGAGGTGAGCAATGGAACGAAACAATAAGATTTCTTACAGAATTTTTATTCTCACCGGCATTTTCTTTTTGATCTGCTTTTTATACGTATTTCGACTTGCGGGCATTGTGCTGACCGAGGAAGCACCCGAAATCAAGGATCATACCTATCAATACGTCACAATCAAGGCAGCGCGCGGACAGATCTATGACCGTAACGGCGTGCCGCTGGTCACCAATCGCTACATCAATGAGCTGATTATTGACGATCAGACCCTGCCGGACAAGCACGCAGAACGCAACAAGGCACTTTTGAACCTTTTGTTCGTATTCAATAACACAAACGATGCAGATAAGCGCGTGCAGGATTCCTATCCCTTTGTCGGCACGTATCCGAATCTGACCTACGCACCGGAGATTTTTGAGGACACCACCCTGCGCTACAGGCTTGTGCGCCGCATTGCGGCAAACGAGATTGAGGACGGCGTGAAAACGCACACGGTGACCGCTTTGGAGGCGTTTTATGCCGAAAATCCAAATGAGTTTCCCACGGAGCAGGAGCTGATTGCATTTTTTTTGAAAAAATACGGCATGCATGAGGGAAACCGCGACAAAATTGCGTATACCGACGCGCAAATCGACGCGCTTTTGCGTTTATATTACGATATGGAGTGCAATAATTTCGGTGGCATGAACCACTACGTGTTTGCCACGGATGTCTCCATTGTCACAATGACCAAGTTAGAGGAGCGCGGCATTGACGGCGTGTCCTTTACATTTGCCGTGCAAAGACAGTACGAATACCCCGGCTACGCCTCCCACATCTTAGGCACGATCGGACAGATTTATGCCGAGGACTGGGAGCACTACAAGGAGCTTGGCTATAACATGAACGATTACGTTGGTATTTCAGGCTGTGAATACGCCTTTGAGCAGTATTTGCGCGGCATTGACGGCGTAAAGGTCATGGAATTTGACGCAGACGGCAACTTAGTAGACGAATACTATAAAAAAACGCCCATTGCGGGCAACGACGTCTATCTAACCATTGATATAGAGCTGCAGATCGCTGCCGAGGACGGGCTTGCAGAAAACATCAAGTACATCCGCGACCGTGGCTATAATAAGGACTGCGAGTCCGGTTCCTTGGTTGCCATGCATCCGGGCACGGGTGAGGTGCTGGCAATTGCATCCTACCCCACGTTTGATCTGACCACCTACAATAAGGATTACAGCGATTTGCATGCAGACCCTGCGCAGCCGCTTTACAATCGCGCGCTGCAGGGACTTTACGCTCCCGGCTCTACCTTTAAGCTGGGTATGGTGGTTGCAGGCATGCAGGAGGGTGTGGTAAATGCCTCCTCCACATTGCTTTGTGAGGGCACTTACAGAGGGCTTGGCAGTGGCTATCAGCCCAAATGCACGGGCGTGCACGGACAGATCAATGCACCAAACGCCATTTGCGTATCGTGCAACTGCTATTTCTACGAGCTTGGCAGGCAGCTGGGCATTACCAAAATGAACAAATACTGCGATTTTTACGGATTGGGACAAAAGACGGGAATTGAGCTTTACGAGGAGGTTGGCATTCTGGCAGGTGAAGCCTATCGAGAGCAAAACGGTCTGACTACCTGGATGCCGGGTGACACCGTTGCCGCCGCAATTGGACAATCGGATAATTTATTCACACCCATACAAATTGCCTCCTACGTTTGTACCGTGCTCAACGGCGGTACGCGCTATTCCGCGCACCTTTTACACTCGGTCAACACTTATTTTACAAACGAAACCATTCACAAACCCACGCCGCAGGTGCTCTGTGAGCTGAGTATTTCACAAAATACGTTGGATACAGTCAAATACGGCATGAAGCTCATGGTAGAGGACAGTGCAACAGTCAGCAGAAATATGCAAAATGTGCCGGTCACGGTGGGCGGCAAGACGGGTACGGCGCAGGTTGGCGGAAATCAGATTGATAATGCGGTGTTTGTGTGCGCAGCCCCCTATAATGCCCCCGAGATTGTCATTTCCGTCGTCATTGAACACGGTGCGGGCGGCTCGTATTCCTCCCTTAGTGCAGCAAGAGTTCTTGAAGCATACTATGAAAATTGATCTCTTTGAAAGGAATTGCTTTATGAAAAAAATTATTTGTCTTGTATTTGTCATTTGTTTGATTTCTGCGTCGTTCGTTTCCTGCGGCAGTATCAATCGCAATAAAGCGCAAAAGCTGATTGATCAAGGTGATTACGAAGCCGCTTACGAAATGCTCTCAGAAATGAAAAACAATAAAAAGGCGCAAGCACTTTTGCAAAACTTTCAATACGTATTGGTTAAGAGAGAGAACGGCTATCTGATATCGTCAAACCCTGCCCTTGAAACAGTTTTTACGTACAACGAGCATGGCTTGCTTTGCAAATCGGAGAGTAAAAATGACGTATTTGAATATGAGTACGACCAAAACAAGCGTCTTGTTAAAATGCTCTATAACGGCAGCTTGAACAATGAATACGAGTATGACGATAAAGGAAATCTCATCAAGCATACAAGCTGGTCGGGCAAATTTCCCCAGTTCGGCTATGAATATACCTATGACGATCAAGGACGTTTGATCAAGGAGGTCGTGCTGAACGGCGATTATGATTTTGATACCCTGCGGGTATCCTACACCACCGAGTATACCTACGACAAGGACGGCAATATGACCTCCCGGACGTGGACGTATCAAAACGGCAGCACAACAAGAACCGATTACACCTATGACAAGGACGGCAATCTCATTCGTGAAAAAACGGGTGAAATCATTGTCGTAGAATACGTATATGATAAGCGCGGCAATCTCTTGGAAGAAAACTATCAGGATGCCACGGTACAGTACACGTACGACAAGGACGGCAATTTGATCAAAAAGAAGCGCGATGAACAGGTGAACACGACGTCGGAATACGTAAACGAATACTTTTATGACGAAAACGGACGTTTGATTAAGGAAACGTACCAAGGGTACGGCATGTCTGTCAGCCAAGAGGTCAAAACAACGACCCTTTATTCATACGATCAGGATGGCAATCTGATCAAAAAAGACGAAAGCCGCATCACGGGAGCAAATCTATACGTAACCAATTTCACGTATGATAGTAACGGAAATCTGATTGAGTTTATCGAATCGAGCGTGGGCAGTCAAACCTACGTTTCCAAAATGGAATATCAGCTTGTATACGTGCCGTACCCCATTCACGAAAGCATTTTTGGGATCATTCACCCCGAGCGGTAACAAAAATGCGGTCGTGTGAAAAAACAGCGCGCGTTCGCATAACTCTGTATTGCGTTATTATATGACGAGTATGCGACGCGAGCGAGAAAGAGAAAGTGACCCCCGGAGTGAAGCGTAACAGGGACGCAAAATAAGCCGTCCCCTCGGGGGAAGGAAGGGGTCCCCGTAGCGCAGGCGTACGGGGAGGAAGGGGTCGACTATTCAACGCGGGAAAACGTCATTTTGTCAAATTTGTATGCGATTTGTACGAAACAAAACGTTCCGAATTTGATACGCTACCCCTTCCTCCCATAGCGGGTACGCTATGGGAACCCTCCTTCCCCCGAGGGGACGGCATTTTGGCGTGCCCGCGGAGTTTGCGGTTTGTTTATGTGTAAATAATATAGATATAGGGGAGCATATGGAATGCTCCCCTAC
>JAFNZX010000053.1 GCA_017382615.1 Clostridia bacterium
GATTCGCCCGTAGATCCCGCATCGCCACGACACGGGGGACAGTCCCGCAGTAACGTGTCCTGCGGACACATCACAGGGGACAGTCCCCGGTATCATGGCTCGCGCCCTTCGGGTTCGACTGCGCTCGCTGCTCTGCAGCATCGCTCCGCTCAGGATGACACGGGCGAGTGTTCGCATCACAAAAAGCTGAAAGCAGAAGCCATGATGACTTCTGCTTTCGTTTTGCTTATGATTCCGCTATTTCCGCATCCCCATGGGGCTGTTTTTTATATTGTTACGCGGCTTCTCTCGTCAGCTTCTTGACCCACTTGTAGCGGTTTGCCTTAATGGCTGCGGCTGCGCACTTGAAGAGCTGGTCACTGTTCAGGCAGAACAGCACCGCTGTGGGCGGCCAATGGAAGACGAATGCGCCAAGGAAGGACAAGGGGAGCACGATGCCCCAGATGCTGATCAGGTCATTGATAAACACAAATCGCGAGTCACCGCCGCCGCGTACAATGCCGATGTTGACGGGCATCTGGTAAGCCGTGCCCATGCCCGTGATGCAAAGGACGAGCAAAAAGTTCTTTGCAATGGCGTAGGTTTCGGGGGTCAGATCGTAGAATTCCAGGATAAACGAGCGGATGATGAACAGGGAAATCCCCGTGATCGCGCTGATGCAAAGGAAAATGACCTGCACGGTCTTGACGTATTCACGCAGCTTTTGCATGTCGCCCTTGCCTACCGTCTTGCCGATGATGATGCCGGTTGCAGATGCCGCGCCCACCGCCATGACCTTGAGCATCTGAAACAGCGTGCTTGCAATCGAGTTGGCGGCAATCGCGCTGTCGCTGAGGTTACCGAGAATGACGTTTTGCAGCGCGACCGAGCTGCCGAAGATAAAGGACACCATGACAAAGTAGGCGCAATGTTTGTAATAATCGCGGAACAGGGAAAAGTCGGTTACAAAAAGGTCTTGCTTGCGCACGCGCAGGCGTTTGTCAATGAAAATATAGTATGCGAGAATGATGCAGAATTCCAGCGCGCGGGCAATCAGCGTACCGATGGCGGCACCGCGCACGCCAAGCTCGGGCGCACCGAGGTTACCCTCAATGAGCATATAGTTGATGGAGCAGTTGACGACCAATGCGACAGCAGATACAATGGTGGAAATGCGCACGATCTCCACGGTGCGCAAAAGTGCGAGCAGCGTGGTGCTCAGGGCAAAGAGCAAGTAAGTCCAGCGCACAATGGAAAGGTACTGCACGCCCTGCTCAATGATCTCGGCGGAATCGGAGAACAGCCCCAGGATCTGATAGGGGAACAGGCTTGTCAGGGTGAAGAGCAGCAGCCCCAAGAACGCACCGCCCAGCACAGCCGCCTTGCCAAGCTGCTTGATGGGCGCGGTGCGACCCTGCCCCCAGTATTGGCTGCCCATGGTCACAAGTGCGTCACCAATGCCGATGGTGAGCTGCTGGAACAAAAATTGCAGGGAATTGACGGCTGCCACGCCCGAAAGCGCGGTCTCGCTGTAGCCGCCTATCATCAAATTGTCCGCTAAGTTGACGCTGAGCACGATCGCGTTTTGCAGCACGATCATGAAAAACAGCCGCCGGAACGAGCGGTAAAAGTCCTTATCTTTGGTCAGAAGCATGCATGCCTCCCGTTTTTGATCAATATTGACCTTATTGTAGCATATCCGAGCGGATTTGTAAAGAGGCGGACTGCCATGCGCAATGAAAAGTTTGCAAAGAGGCTTGGCGCGACGAGGCATGCGTATCAAACAGCACCAGCAAGAGCCATTGTTCCTGACAGAAAAAATTTGTAATTTTCAAAAAAAATTCAAAAAAGTCGGATCTTTTTGCGAAAAAAAGCGTCTATATAGGTGAAGGGGCAAAAAAACCGCGCAAACGCATGGGCAAAGAACCTGCGCAAGCGCAATAGTTGACAGTGTTTTTCGTTTATGTTATAATGAAAAAAACGGAGATCGCACAGCGGCGCGTGACTGACGAGCAGGCACGGCGGATCATAGAAAAGCACTCCGGGTGCCATACCGTGAGCGATTTTGAGCGTTTGGACGTTGCAACGCGCAACAAGTATTTGAAGATTTTCAAGCAAGAGGGCTTGTCAATTCGGCAGATCAGCCGCTTGACGGGCGTGAGCTTTGGGATCGTGAGAAACGTGTAAAAGGATGCGTGTCACAGGGGACAGTTCTTGGTAATACTTCGTATCACAAAGAACCGTCCCCGGTAACACTGACTTTTCCGCGTCTCATCACA
>JAFNZX010000054.1 GCA_017382615.1 Clostridia bacterium
AATTAGACCGCAGCGGAGAGATATTTCGCGGGAAATCCGCGAAATGATCGACGCGGTTGCGGTGGATGAGGTGCATCATGCGGACGCTCCTTCACCAAAACGGACATTCTCTTGCAAAACTAATCAAATTCATAGACAAAACAGTACAAGAAAAGGGCTGAGTGATTCACTCAGCCCCACATTCAAAAGTATGCAATTATTCGCAGGATGCTGCAGCGTCTGCCTTGGTGTTGAAGAACGCGATATACGCGATATCGATATACTCCTCGCCGCCGTCCGCAGTTGCAAGCTTGCCGTCGTTACCCGTGTAATCAAAGAAATTGTACACAACGGAGGTAATGGCTGCACCGCCCGTCAGGTCGGTATCGGGAATACCGGAGGAGCCCTGCTTGTTCTTTCTCATATCCATGATCAGCACGTTCCAGGAGCCATCGGTTGCATAATAGAACCAGTTATCGCTATCCTTGCGGTTGCCGTTGAATTCCTCGGTGCCGTTGAGCAGCAGCGTGCCCCAGTAGTTAGAGCCGTATGTGCCGCAGTTGGTGCGATACTTGATGACGATGATATCGGAGTAACCCTCCCCCTCTGCCGTCAGCGTGATGGAGGGGTTGGTCATATTATCAGCCGTACCGGTCAGGAAGTGTGCGTAGCCGTCTACAAGCGCAACAGTTGCATTGGCGGGCGTCATAGCGGCAAGCGCTTCTGCGGAATAGTACGCGGTAGGCTCAACGGGCGCAGCGGGTGCTTCGGTCGTAGGCTCTTCGGTGGTGGGAGCTTCGGTAGGCTCTTGGGTCGTTTCCTCGGTAGTAGGCTCTGCCGAAGGAGCTTCGGTAGGCTGCTCGGTGGTGGGCTCTTCGGTAGTGGGTGCCTCGGTAGGCTGCTCGGTTGTGGGAGCATCGGTAACAGTATCGGTAGATACGGGGGGCTCACCCGTGTCATCGCCCGTATTGCAGGCAACGACACTCATAGCAATGACGAGCATAAGCGCGAGAATGAATGCTAACTTTTTCATAATGATCTTCCTTTCTGATATTTTGTCGTTTGGACTTCGTTTTTATTGTAGCACAGTTTTTGCGCCGTGTCAATTCTTTTTTTCACAGTGCAGCCCCGACGGCGTCAAATGTTTCGTTTTTTTACAATTATGCACGCAAAAGCTCTTGCATTTTTGCCGAAAATCCGTTATAATGAATCTAAGTACGAAAACCCTTAAAAGGAGAACCGATATGAACGCAAAACAAATTTTGACCAAGGTGTACGGCACTCTGCAGGCAAACGGCTATAATGCCGGGCGTCAGCTGCGCGATTATTTGCTGACGGGCGATCCTGCCTATATTTCCGACGTGGACGGTGCACGCGCGCTGATTTGCTCTGTTGACCGCGCGGAGCTGCTTGCCGAGCTGCTTGACAGATATTTGGACGCATAATATGCGCGACGTTCGCATAGACAGACAGTTTCGCCCCATGACGGACACCGTGCCCTGCGTGCTGTGTCTTGGTAATTTTGACGGTGTGCACAAAGCACACGCCATGCTGGTGCATGCCGCTGCCGATCTTGCTTGCAAGCTGGGAGCTTTGCCCGGTGTGTTTTGCTTTACCCGCCCCTCGGGCGACTATTTGCAAGAAAACGCGCCGCCGCATCTGGCAAGCACACACGAGCGTCTTTCACTGCTGTTTGATGCAGGCGCGCAGATGGCACTTGTGACCTATTTCCCTGCCATGCGAGAGCTTGACACGACCCAATTTCTTGCTTATCTGGAAGACATGGGCTGCGTGGGCGTGGTATGCGGTGACGATTTCCGCTTTGGCAAAAAAGCCGCGGGCAACGCAAGGACGCTGCTGCAGCATTTTGGGCAGGAGCGTACCGTAATTGTGCCGCCGCAAACGCTGCCCGACGGTCAGCGCATTTCGTCAAGTGCCATTCGTGCTGCACTGGGACAAGGCGACACAAAGCGTGCCGCGCTGATGCTTGGCAGACCCTGGACGCTTTGCGCCAAGGTATATCACGGCAAGCATCTTGGCTCGCATTGGGGCTTTCCCACCGCTAACCAGTATTTTCCCGCGCGCTGCGTTGTACCTGCATACGGTGTGTATGCCGTGCGCTGCTCGGTAGACAGCGTGACCTACGAGGGCGTTGCCAACGTCGGTCTGCGCCCTACAATAGACGGCAAGCAGGCGCGCGTGAACTGCGAGACGCATTTATTTGATTTTTCGGGCGATCTCTACGGCAAACAAATACGCACCGCATTCTATGCCTATCTGCGCCCCGAGCGCAAATTTGAAAGCGCAGACGCGCTCCGCGCTGCCATTGCAAGCGACGCGCAGCGCGCACGCGCCTATTTTGAAAATTTTACGTAAATTGATCACAAGAGAGGAGTTGACCATATGAAAAAAGCCATACTCCTCTTTTTCTGCGCTCTTTTGATGCTGTGCAGCATACTTCCCGCGCATGCTGCCGTATCAGACGTGATAGCACTTGTGCCGCCACCGGACACCTCGCGTGCCGCATCTGTCTACGTGTATCATCTGGAAAGCGGCACGGAAATCCTAACAAAAAACGTGGATACGGTGTGCTTCCCTGCCTCAACCGTTAAGATCGCATCCGGACTTATTGCCTGCAGGCTCTGTGACGGGAGGCTGGACGAGCGCATCTATATTACCGATGCCATGCTTGCAGGAGCGGACGGCAGAGTCATGAGCCTGAAGTCCGGCGAGGCGGTCACGGTCAAGGACATGCTGTATGCGGGCTTTTGCAGCGGATACAACGATGCGATCTGCGTGCTTGCCCACGCGCTTTGCGGCAGCATGGAGGCATTTGTGGAAGAAATGAATGCTTTTGCAGCCTTGCTGGGTGCTGCGCAGACGTTTTATACCAACCCCACGGGACTGCACGACGCCGCTATGGTGACAACAGCAGCAGACACCGCGAAAATTGCGCTTGCCGCAAGCCAAAACGCGCTTTTCATGCAAGTCACCTCCGCGGTCAAATACATCATGCCCCCCACCAATCTCTCCCCCGAGCGTACGCTGCACAACCGCAACAGCCTTGTTTCCACCTACTACGGAATCGGCTATTTTAACGCAAGCTGCAAGGGCATGAACGCGGGCAGCACCGACGAGGGCGGCTGGTGTACCGTCACGCTTGCCGAACGCGAGGGCGATCGCTACCTTTGCTTGGTCATGGGCGCGGACGAGGATGAAAACTACATTTATTCCTATAAAATCACCAACGATCTTGTCAAATGGGCATGCAATTCCTTTGCCACAAGGCAGGTTTTGGAGGCGGGCGAGGCAACGATCAAGATTCCCGTGGAAAATACCGGTCTATTTGGGTTAGAAATCGACGTTTGCACCAAGGATGCGCTGACCGTCTATCTGCCGCGAGGGGCCTCGGACGAGGATCTGACCGTACGCTGTCACTTAAATCAAACCTCGCTGCAAGCCCCCGTCAGGGCAGGACAGGAGGTTGGCGTGATCACGGTCTACTATGGGGACGTGCCGCTTGGCAGCGTGCCTGCAGTGATTACGGAGGATCACGGGCGCAATCCCATCCTGCACGGCATTTCCCTGCTCTCGGATTACGTGACCAGCCGCGCCTTTGTTGCAAGCGCAGCTTGCGCCGTTGTGTTGATCGGTGCTTACTTCCTTTACGTATATTCCGGCATTTCCATGCGACCGAGGCGCGGAAAATATACGCGCAGACGATGATGCACTTGACTTGCAACGATTTTCATGCTATAATACTGCAAAAGACGACTTGAAAGGAATGTTACATATATGCTGACGACAGAAAAAAGCGCGGTAATGAATTTTGAAGGCGCG
>JAFNZX010000055.1 GCA_017382615.1 Clostridia bacterium
GAAGTCGAACCCGACCAAAGGAGGGCGCGAGCCATGATACCGGGGACTGTCCCCTGTGATGTGTCCGCAGGACACGTTACTGCGGGACTGTCCCCCGTGTCGTGGCGATGCGGGATCTACGGGCGAATCATGTGCCCCTCGCAAAATGAGCCGCTGTAGGGAGAGGCGTCATGCCGCAAGCGGCGAACTGTCCGAAAGCAAAGAGGTTGCACAAACCGTTCGGAGATCCTCAAAACGCGTACCGCGTTTTGACTTTCAAAAATCAGCAATTTGTTGCAGATTTTTGAAAGTTCGACGCGAAAACACCCACACGGGGTGTTTTCTTGCTCAGGATGACACGAGGGGGATTTCACTTTTACCGCTAATTCAACAGCCCGATTTGACGTGTTTTATTTTGCTTGAATTTTCTCCTTACCGGTCACGATCAGCGTCTGCAAAGCACCGATGGTAAAGGATGCTTGCACGTGCTGCTCGTCAAGCCGTGTAAAGGTGGCGGGCAGGATCTGCTCGGTAAAGGGATCGTACAAAACAAGACCTCTTTGATCCGAAGCGTTTGCGCCAAGCGTGACGGTCACGTGCTGCTCATGCTCCTCGGCATTGACAAACAGGAAGGAGAGCCCTCTGAACAAGACGCACTTGCAAACCACGCCGTGCGTGGGCGTCGCTGCAAAGCAAGGGAGCGTGTGAGTGGGGAGCTTTTCACACAAATCGGTTTCGTTTTCAACCATGGTGGCGAACTTGTGCTGCGAAATCGCAGGGAACATGTCATTTTGTGGGGAAAGAATGGTTAATCCGCCGTCTGCAAGCTTTTGCAGAATTGAAGCCGCTCTGTCGCTAAGCTCCATGGGAGGCAGCACCAGTGCGCTGTAAATGTGTCCCGTAGGCGTGTGCAGCCATCCGCTCATCACGTGGCATTTTTCCAAGTATTCGCAATCGGTAAAGTCAAAGTCGATTTGTCGGTCAAGCAGAGCGTAGAAGATGCTGCGCAAGCCCTCTGCGCAGGCGTTTTCCTCGGCACAGTATTCACCGTAGAATGCTGCAGAGCCCTTATGGTGCATCTGGAAGGTCTCGATGGGGTAGTAGAGCATGACGTTTGCCTTGTGCCTGCCCCTCATGATCATATCGGCGCGACCAAGAGATTCGTTGATCTGCTTGTACAGCTCCGGCTCTGCTTGCTTTTCGCTGTAATAGGAGGTAAAGATGTCCACGCCAAGCGCGTATTGCAGGCTCATGGAGGCGTACATTTGCATGGGTGTGACCTTGCCGCCCTGTGCGTGCGCAGAAACCTCGCTCATGACGTGCGGACGTCCGTAGGCGTGTGCAATCGAGGAAACCAGCTTGGGCGTAAATGCATCTCTGTGCACCAAAGTGGGGATAGAATGCAGCATATCAATACCAGGGACGTGCATGTGGCGCAAAAGTGCAAAGAAATTGCCTTCAAACACCACGTGGTGGCGAATGTCGTCCTCTAAAAGAATGTGCCCCGAGAAGGGAAGCCCGTGCCTGTCGCACCAGTTGGAAAGCTGGGCAAAGTAGCTCTGCTCGTAAAGGTCTGAGAGCAGGCGATAGTAGTCGTAGCGTTTTTGCTTGGCAACCTCGCCCTCGCCCGTGAACAGATAGATGAATGCCGCCTCAATGGGGTAGCCGTAGCGTGCGCGGAACTGGTTTTCCATATCGCGCCCAAAGCTGACTACGGGGTAAAGGGGCAGGGAGTCGTCGTACGCGTCGTGTACGGCGGAAGGATAAATGCCCGCGTTGATGTAGCAGCCCATGAAGGAGGGCTCGTCGGTAAACATTGCCTCGATCTTGCCGTCGCCCTCTGTCAAGTGGTGCTTGGTGTATGCATAATAGGGCTCGTAGGTGTTGCGGATAAACTCGCGGATAGCGTCGGGGTTGGTCACGTCAATATAGCGGCGCGCCTCGCACACGTTGTGCTGGGCGTGCGTGCCCTCGTACAAACGCTTTTTGATAAAGAAGCAGGCAAGAGCGGGCTCATCGGAATCGTTTTCTAAGGTGACGGGATCTGTCGTCTTGCCGTAAACCCCGTGAATAAAGGAAAAATCGGTAATCTTACCGTCGCGGCAGGGGTATGCAGCCGCGTGCATAAAGCATTCGTGGCCGCGCGGCAATTCTTGCGTGACGCTCTCGCCGGGCGCAAGCTCGTGCGTCAGCATCACCAAGCCCACGGCTTCAAAGTCGGGGTTGGCATCCACGGTCAAGCCGCCCGCGCCGCCGCTGGGGTAGCCCTTTTCGTCATAGAGCCATACGCGCATGCCCATTTCGCAAGCGGTGTCAACGGCAATTGCCATCTTGCGCCATTCCTCGGGATCGCGCGCATAGTTGCGTCCCGACACGTTGGTCACCACGCCGCCAAAGCCCTTGTCTGCAAGGGATTGCAGGCGGTTCTTGAGAAAGGCGCGCAGCTCGTCGTCGGTCCAATTGGGATCCCATACCAGCTCGTGCGTGATCTTGAGCGGCAGGTGCTTGTTGTCAACTGTTTTCATTTTTGGCTCCTTTCATTGTCCGTAGGGGCGATTCAAGAATCGCCCGTGCGAACTGCTTTGGATTCGCGGGCGATTTGAATTTCGGCTTTGCCGAAATATATCGCCCCTACGGACTGCTTTGGATTCGCGGGCGATTTGAATTTCGGCTTTGCCGAAATATATCGCCCCTACGGGATGCGGGCGGATATGGAATCCGCCCCTATGAATTTATTCCTCGTCCTTGCTTGTGCTCAGGTCGATCTTTGCAAGCTCAGCGGGCGAAATTCTGCCCTTGGTCTTTTCGTAGAAGGCAATGCTGTTACGCAGC
>JAFNZX010000056.1 GCA_017382615.1 Clostridia bacterium
AAGCGAGGTACTTTTTATATTCGTCAAGGTTGAAGTTGTTGGCATCCTCTGCGGTTGCAAAGAAGGCGATATAGGCAATATCAATGGTGGTCTGACCGTTTACGAACGCACCGTTTGCCATGGGGTCAAGGCGCATGATATTGATGGAAGCATTGGCGTTTGCCCATGCGCCGCAATGCAGCGTGATGGTTTCCCATTCGCCCGTGGCATCCCATTTCCAATCGATATGCGAACCTTCCTGTCCCATTTGCACGTTGTCACTTCTTTGGACAAAGAACTCTCCCAGTGCGTCAAGATCCGTGCGATATACGATCTTGGCATACTGCGCGTCAGTTCCCTTAATATTGGGCTGACCGAGCCATACGTAGGGGTCGCTGCCCGTAATGGTAAAGGTATAATAGCCTTCCTTCTCGGAATGCACGGTATCGTGACCGTTCTGGAAATCATCCGAGGTCTCCGCCAGGCTGAAATCATAGATCAGATTTGGCTTGGAGGTGTCAAACGTCTTAGAATCGGACGAAGAGACGGACAAAGCGTCAAACTTCAGTTTGTTTCCCGTGGTTGCGGTGGAATTTGCACCTGCCAGATTGGTCAGCGAGGTGATCACGCTCTCGCTACCCGTCTTGGCACTGCCCAATGCCACGGCACTGATCACGGTGGCAACGCACAGCAGGACTGCCGCTACCAAAAGCACTCTTTTTTTCATGATTCGTTCCTTTCTGTCTGTGGGGTGGGAATGCCGCGCACAGCGCGGTTTCTTACCTATCATTATAACAAAACAAACGCCGAAATGCAATAGCACCTCGGCGTTTTTGTAGGGTTGAACAAAATTACACTTACTTTTTTGGAACATATAACGCACGCATGGCGTTGAGCACGGCAAGAATCATCACACCCACGTCGGCAAAAATGGCAACAATGGGAGGCAGCGTGCCGACAAACGGCAAAAGGCTAAGCACCAATACCACCAGCTTGACGCCAATGGCAAACACGATATTCTGACGCACGATGCGCAAGGTTCTTCTTGCAATGGCGATTGCCGTGGCAACCTTGGCGGGGTTATCATCCATGAGCACCACGTCGGCTGCCTCGATTGCGGCATCCGAGCCGAGTGCGCCCATCGCAATGCCAACGTCACCGCGTGCCAGCACGGGGGCGTCGTTGATGCCGTCACCCACGTACACTACCTTACCCTTAGGCGATTTCTCCGCAAGCAGCTGCTCCAGCTTTTCCACCTTGCCGTCGGGCAAAAGCTCGCTGTGCACCTCGTCCACGCCCAGTTTTTCGCCAATGGCTTTTCCGGTCGCGGATGTATCCCCGGTCAGCATGACCGTCTTTTTGATGCCCAGCTTGCGCAGGCGTGCAATGCCTGCCGCTGCGTCGGGCTTGATCTCATCGGACACAATGATGTGCCCTGCATATTCTCCGTCCACGGCTACGTGCACCACAGTGCCCACGGCGTCACATTCGTTCCACTGCGCCCCGATACTGCGCATAAATTTGCGGTTACCGACGCAGACCATTCTGCCGTCGATAAGAGCCTTGATGCCGTGCCCTGCAATCTCGCGCACCTCACCCACGCGGCTGTTGTCCACCTCTTTGGCGTACGCTTGCTTAAGCGAGCGTGAAATGGGGTGATCGGAATAGCTCTCCGCGGTAGCGGCAAGGTCAAGCAGCGTCTGCTCGTCAATCTTTTCGGGGTGAATTGCCGTGACCTTGAAGTTACCCTTGGTCAGCGTGCCGGTCTTATCGTACACAACGGTTTCCGCCTTGGCAAGAGATTCAAGATAGCTCGATCCCTTGATCAGAATGCCCTTACGCGACGCACCGCCGATGCCTCCAAAGAAGGACATGGGCACGGAAATGACCAGCGCGCAGGGGCAGGAAATGATTAAGAAGTTGATGGCGCGCAAAATCCACTCACTAAAGGGCGCGGTATCAAAGCCGTTTACAAGTCCGATGATCACGGGCGGCAGGACCGCCAAAGCAGCAGCCGAGCACACCACAATGGGGGTATACCAGCGCGCAAAGCGAGTGATGTACGCCTCGCTCTTGGATTTTTTATCGCCCGAGGTTTCCACAAGCTCCAAAATTTTGGATACCGTGGACTCGCCGAATTCCTTATCCACACGAACGCGCAGAACGCCGTTCATGTTGATGCAGCCGCTGATGACCGCGTCGCTCACCGAAACGTCACGCGGATTGGACTCACCCGTCAAGGCAACCGTGTTCAGGCTGCTCTGCCCTTCCGTGACCGTGCCGTCCAGGGGTACCTTTTCACCGGGCTTGATGACGATGATATCGCCTACGGCAACCTCGTCGGGGAAAACCTCC
>JAFNZX010000057.1 GCA_017382615.1 Clostridia bacterium
ATTCGGTTGTCACAAAGCACTCGTCCATGCCCTTTTCGGACAGATTGGTGCCAAGATATACATCAAGCAAGCAAACTCTATGTCCCTTTCTGATCAACGCGTTGGCAATCAGCGAGCCAGAGGTCAGCGAAACGTCTCTTTCGGGCGAAAGACCGCCCATCAAAACTACGATATTCAATGTATGATTCTCCTTTTTTGGGGTAAATTATCTGTATATATACGCAACGCGCGGATTGCCGCCAAGATCACGCTCGACCTCGCAGGAAAAATGCAAACGGGATGCGAGTGCCTTGATTGCGTCCTCCTGGTCGTAACCGATCTCAAAGAGCCAAAATCCGCCCTCCTTGAGCACGTGCGCGGTCTGTCCAAGAAAATGCTCGTAAAAAATCATGCCGTCCTCACCACCGTCAAGTGCAACCTGCGGCTCATGCGCAAGCTCGGGTGCAAGTCCCTTGACCGCCTCGGTAGGAATATAGGGGGGATTGGACAGAATGCAATCAAATTTCTGCGCAAAGACGCCCTCCAAGGGCTGCAAAAGATCACACAGGATCAGCTCAGCGCGTGCCGCAACACCGTTTTTTTCACAGTTTTTGCGCGCCATCTCCAACGTTGGCACAAACGCGTCCACCAGCGCAGCACGCGTATCGGGACGGTTGACCAGCGCAGCGCAGGCAATACAGCCGCTGCCCGTGCAAAAATCGGCAAAATGCGCGCCCTTAGGCATACGCGCAATCGCACGCTCGACCAGAATTTCGGTATCGGGGCGCGGAATCAGACAATCGGGGCTGACGAAAAATGGCAGCCCGAAAAACTCCCATTCTCCAAGCAAATACTGCAGCGGCACACGTGCCTGCCTGCGTGCAACCGCATCCGCCAGTGCCTCGCACGTAAAGTCCTCTTGCATACGAAAAGGCAGCTGTGCAGGCGTAACGCCGCAAAAGTGCATGAGCAGCAGCCTTGCCTCATCGCGCGCATTTTCGATCCCCGCTTGCTGCAGCATGCCCCATAGCTGTTTGTAAGTCACGTCCGCACCCCCTTTATCATTTTGCTGATAAACATTATAACATAAAACTTTGATTCTGTCACACTTTTTGCACAGATTTTCAAAAAAATTTCTGCCCTGCCCAAGTATGCGGATAAAAATGTGAATTGTTTGAAAATTCCATGTCAAATTGAAGGATTTAATAAATAAAATTGTCGAAAAGTACTTGATTTTTCATTGGAATTCTTATATAATATAAACAGAGAATTATATTCGGAGGTAACATATATGGAACAAAACAACAAGACCAACGTTTGGAAGATCGTGCTGATCTCCCTGGCAATCGCTGCAGTCGTTGCTGTCGGCGTCGTATTTTTGGTAAAGTTTATCAAAAAGAAGAAGGCTCTCAAGGAGCTGGTCATCGAATGGGATGACGAGGAAGCATTTGAAAAATGCATGAACGGACACTCCGACGGTGAAATCCTGGTGGTTTCCGCTGCTGAGTAACCAACACAATTCAAAACAGCTTTGGGCGTGATACTCCGATAAGAGTATCACGCCTTTTTTGCGCCAAAAAAATTTTCAAAGTCCTTGACACCGTAACATTGTTATGCTATAATATCATCGTAACATTGTTACTCTCTTTGAGAAGGAGGCATTATGGAGCAGGAATTATTATCAAAAAAGGAGCTGCTTGAGCGGTATGGCATATCATACGGTGCGCTTTACCGATGGAAGCGCAAGGGGCTGATCCCCGAGGAATGGTTTATCAAAAAGTCCACAGTTACGGGGCAGGAGACCTTTTTTCCCAAGACGCTGATCTGCGAGCGCGTGGAGCTGATCATGGGACATAAGGAGGATTTTTCGCTGGACGAGCTGGCGGGGCAGATCAATCAAGATACACAAAAGCTGGCAGTACTGACCATCAAAACCGTTTACGGTGACCGCGCCTTTTCCCTTTCGGATATTCAAGCCATCACGCTCGATAAGGGCAACGGTGAACAGGTCGATCTGACAAATCTGATCAAATAATGGAGGAAATCGATATGGATATGAAAATTTCGGGCAGCGGAAGCATCCCTGCAGGCGAATATGACGCAATCAAAATCAGCGGCAGCGGCACGATCCAGGGCAATATCAAATGCTCAGGGATGCACGTTTCCGGCTCTGCAAACGCGTCAGGCACGGTGGAATGCACCGGAGAGATCCACGTTTCGGGCGCATGCGATTTTGACAAGGATATCATCACGAAAACTCTGCACGTTTCGGGTGCTTTGAACACAGATGGCAAGATCATTGCTACTGATTTGGTGCACCTTTCGGGCGGTATGAACATTGAGGGAAGCCTGAAGTGCGGCACACTGGAATCACACGGAGGACTCAACGTGGACGAGGATATTGAGGCTGAAACCGTATCGGTACACGGCAACCTGGCTTGCACAGGTCTTCTCAATGCCGAGAGCATTGAAATAGATACCAGAGACGGCTGCTTGATCGGCAGTATCGGAGGCAGCAAAATCGTGATCAGGCACAAAAAGCGCAAATTTTTCAAAAACCTTATTACATTCACTTTCAACGATAAGCAGGTGCGCGGCATTGAAGTACAGCAATCTATTGAGGGCGACGAGATTGATATTGAACACGTCACCTGCCCCCGCGTTTCGGGTAGAACTATAACAGTTGGCGAGGGCTGCAAGATTGCGCTGCTGCAATACAGCGAGCACTACGAGATCCACGAAAAAGCCCAAGTTGGCAAAATTGAGAAGATCTGAAACACAATAGAAACATAGCGCAATCAGGAGGAGCAGCCCCTCCCCTACCGCACGACGCAATGCTCGTCCTGAAAAATTCGGGAGCGATTGCATCACATGGTCGTAGGAAAGGGGCTTGCTCCTCCTCTCTTTTTTGCGCTTTTTTGCTATATTTTGTAATTTTTTGTTGTTTTTTTAATCATTATTTTACTTTTGTCGTACATTTTACGCGCCGCCAAGCAGTTCTCGCAGGCGTTCCATGATCTTTTTCTCCTCGCGCGACACCTTGACCTGCGAGAGTCCAAGTGCTGTGGCAACCTGCTGTTGGGTCATATTGCGCCAATAACGCAGCAGCACGATCTTACGCCACAACGGATCAAGCCGACTGATCGCCTGCGAAAGCGCAAGCTTGTCCAGCATGCGTTCCGTCTCGTCCGCGCTGTCCTGATCGGGCAACGTCCCCTCAAGCGTCAGCCCACTGTCGTCATACACCGTCTCCGAAAGAGAAGTCACGGGCGCAACGGCATCCAGGGCAACCGCTGCATCCTCAACAGAAACGCCGCAGCATGCAGCAAGCTCGCCAATAGACGGTTCTCTGCCCGTGCTTGCGATCATGCGGTTGCGCTCTCCAAGCAGCGCCGCCCCCATGCGCTTATATTCCCTCCCCACCTTGATAGGTCCATCATCACGCAGATGCTTGCGGATCTCTCCCACGATCAAGGGTACGGCATAGGTAGAGAACGCCGTGCCGCGCTCCACGTCAAAGGATCTGATGGCTTTGATCATGCCGATGGTGCCAATCTGCACAAGGTCATCATACTCCGTTCCCCTGTCCTTGAATTTCACGGCAACACTGCGTACCAGCGGCATATTGTCTACCACAAGGCGTTCGGTCGCGCGCTCATCGCCCTGCGCGGCAAGCATCAAAAGCTCTCTGTTTTTTTCAATGCGCTCCTGCGAAATGGTATTTTCGATATCTATCACCTCGATTATGCTTTATGTATCCAACTCGAGCTCAGATAGCACCTTGACCATAGTGACCGTCGTCCCCCTCCCGGGCTTGGAGCTCACGCGCACGCCGTCCGTAAAGCTTTCCATGACAGTAAAGCCCATGCCGCTGCGCTCTCCTGCCGCATCGGTGGTAAACAGCGGTTGACGCGCCTGCTTGACGTCGGCAATGCCGCACCCCTTATCCGAAATCTCAATGCGCACGATGCGTCCCTGACAAAGCTTGACCGTCATGCGCACGTTGCCCACCGTATCGCGATACCCGTGCACAATGCAGTTGGTAACCGCCTCGGATACGGCGCATTTGATATCTGCAAGCTCGGTCGCGGTAGGATCAAGCTGAGAGACGAATGCCGCGGCAGCGGCACGCGCCATGCCCTCGTTCACCGAAAGTGACGGCAGCTTAAGTTGCATCTTGTTGACGACCTTGGCGTTGAATGTATTGTGCTTCATTTGCACACCTCCTTTCTTGTCTTTCGTGCGCGAGGCTTGTCCTGTAAGGGCTTTCCGGGCTGCGATGAATTGGCGGCAGCCTTTCGCTCAATGCGTACGACACGTTCAAGCCCTGCGAGCTTCAGAACGCGCTCGACACCAACGGACGGATCGGACACCACAACGTCACCGCCGATT
The DNA here is from genome assembly GCA_017382615.1 of Clostridia bacterium. Lineage (GTDB taxonomy): Bacteria > Bacillota > Clostridia > Oscillospirales > CAG-272 > SVQP01. The sequence continues at coordinate 4,372 of JAFNZX010000057.1, forward strand.
TCTTTCATCAGTGCATACCGCCCCATGATCAAGCCAAGCCCCGAGGAGTCCATAAAATCCACGCCGGAAAGATCGAGGTAGAGGCGGCGGGGTCTTACCCTGTAAAGCAGCGTATCAATCCCGCTGCGAACGGCAACGGCGCTGTGATGATCTATGTCCCCACTAAGTCTGACGCGCAGGAAATAACCGCTTTCCTCATAAGTAAACGTAGCTTTTCCCATTTCTTGCATCCTTTCGTAATGATTTGAGGATATCATAGCACACAAGGCATAAAAAAAGCGTCGCACCCTGTCGGGAACGACAAAAAAGTTTCATCATACGGACGAGTCCCTTTACGAAAGTTTTGATCAAACTTTTCCAAAAGTTTGCGCAGGTCGAGGGCGCGAAGCCCTCGTCGCGCCCGCAGGCGCGAAATAATCTGAAACGGCGTTTTAATTTGCAAAGCAAATATGTTCTTCTTTCTTGCGGCTACATAGCCAAGAAACAGAACGGAAAGGATTATATCAATGTTTCATATCCTAACCCAGTGTCATTAAGTTAAGAAAGTGCACCGCAATGGGCAAGCATATGATGCGGGTACGCGCCAAGAAGCCGTCCCCTCGGGGGAAGGAGGGTTCCCATAGCGTACCCGCTATGGGAGGAAGGGGAACTCGTAAAGAAATTAGAATAGTATTATCTTAGCGGTTTTTGCAAAATCAAGACAGTTTCTGCTCGAAAT
>JAFNZX010000058.1 GCA_017382615.1 Clostridia bacterium
GCACATGAGGCGGGCGCGATTGAGGCGTCGGGGCACAAGGTGCTGACCGTGCCGGGGCACGAGGGCAAGGTGCATGCAGACGAGGTTGAGGCACTGATCAAGGCGTTTTATAACGACGCAAGCTACACGCATATGGTATTTCCGGGCATGGTGTATATCTCGCACCCCACCGAGTACGGCACGCTTTATACCAAGGACGAGCTGACCGCCATTTCGAGGGTCTGCCGCGCGTACAATATCCCGCTGTTTTTGGACGGTGCGCGCCTTGGCTACGGGCTTATGAGCGAGGGCACCGACATCACGCTTGGTGATCTGTGCGACCTTTGCGACGTGTTTTACATAGGCGGCACCAAGGTGGGTGCGCTTTGCGGCGAGGCTGTGGTATTTACGCACAATAATACCCCCGCGCATTTTTTCACGTTTATCAAGCAAAACGGTGCTTTGCTGGCAAAGGGCAGATTGATCGGCGTGCAGTTTGACGTGCTGTTTACCGATGATCTGTATTTCAGGCTGGGCAAAAACGCCATTGATATGGCAGCCGAGCTGCGCCGCATCTGTGCGGAAAAGGGGTACAAGACCTATCTGGACTCTCCCACCAATCAGCAGTTCTTTATTTTGGAGAACGAAAAGTGCGAAAGTCTTGCAAAGCACGTGCGCTTTTCCGAATGGGAAAAGCCGGATGACGCACACACCGTTATTCGACTTGCCACGAGCTGGGCGACTACCAAGGAGGATCTTGCAGCCCTTGCGGAGGTTCTGTGATGCAGGTCATCCTGCGGTTTTAACCATACACGTGAATCAATAAGCCTGCCTGTAATAGTGTGAGAACGGAATGGGCACGCCCCAAAGGCGTCCCCCGAGTGTCATCCTGAGCGACGTGCGTAGCACGGAGTCGAACTTTTGCAAAGTGCAGTATCCGTCGCGAAAGCAGGATACGGAACGGAGCAAAAGCGCAAATATTCGCCAAAGGCGAATTGCAGCGGGATCTGCGGACGATTTGATCAATGTCTGCTCAGCCTTTGAACTGTTATTGATGCGCGTCAAATTCCCGTTTGTTTGTCCCTACCGACCACGTGTCGAAAATAACTTCCGCAGGCGGCTTGTCAGAAACCTACGCAGATCCCGCTGCGCGCTGCCATACGTTGCGCTCGCGGTTTTGCGTCGCTCCGCTTTAGCTACGCTATGCAAAACTTCGACTCGGTTGCTACGCAACCTTCGCTCAGGATGACACTCGGGGGCGGTGCGCCGCGCTTGGGGTGAACCTCGAAGGGAGAGTTTTGTCAAAAGGAGATCAATATGCTTAAATATCATAACTTTCACCCCGAAGAGGGGAAGAGCAAAGCCGGTGACGCGCTCTCTTTCATGCTCGCCGAGGAATCCCCGGGCAAATCCTATGCCGATGCCATGCGTGCACGCGTGGCGGGGACATTGGTCAAAGAGTGTACCGACACCTATTTCGTCGCGTTGGACGGTGACGATTGCGTCAGCCGCCTTTGGTACGGCTGGGGGACGCACGGAAGTGCCATTGGCAATTTCGGCAACTTTCTGACCTTGGAAGAGTACCGCGGGCAGGGCATCGGCACGCGCCTTTTGGAGATGTGGTATGCCGATCTGCAATCGCGCAGCGACTTGCCGCTGGCGCTGTTCTGCACCTCAGCCCCCAAAGCCGCACCTATGTATGAAAAATACGGCATGCGTCC
>JAFNZX010000059.1 GCA_017382615.1 Clostridia bacterium
CGCGTTTTGCGTGTGCGCTTTGCTTTTGCAAAATGTTACTTGCCCTCGGTGGCGTCCTCGTAGGTGTTGAGCGTCTTGACGTCCTTGTCGGAGAAATATTCCAGGGGGTCAACCGAAAGACCGCCCTCGGTCATTTCAAAGTGCAGGTGAGGTGCTTCTGCCATTTCCAGGGTTGCGGTGCCGCCCACCGTACCGATCTGCTGACCGCTCTTGACCTCCTTGCCTGCGACGATGCCGTCTGCAAGGTTTGCGGCGAGGTTCTTATAAATGGTGACCACGTCGCCCTCGTGCGAGATGGCAACGCAGGTGCCCATCATGGGGTCATCCCAGATCTGCGCCACGGTACCTGCAGCGGCTGCGTAAACGGGGGCTGCGTCCTCGGTGGTAATGTCAATGCCAAGGTGAATGCGGTATTCCTCCATGGTAGGCGACCACACCTGTACGGAGGCATCGTGCTTAGCGCCCAGTGTGCCCACAACGGGCAGGGAATAGCCCTCTTCCTTTTCGATGACCTGCTCGGTGCCGTTGCCCTCGTTGTAAACGGGCACGGTGTCCTCTCCCTTGCCGAGCGCGTCGGTGTCGGGGGCTTTCTGCGTTTGCTGCGTGGTGTCGGTGGGCAGCTTGCCGCCCTGCTCAGCGTTCTGCTTGTTTGCGCGATTGGTTGCAACGGTTGCGGTAATGGCAACGGTCAGCACCAGCACCACAAGCGCGGTCGTGATCACGACGCCCTTGTTGGAAAAGATCTTAATGATCTTTTTCCCGAATTCGGATTCCTTAAAATTTTCCCACATAATGTTCTCCTTTGTTTCTGATTTGAGTCTGTTGTTTCCCTTTGGTAGGTACGCTTATATTTTCCACCGTGCGCGGCAGTTTTATACAGGCAAGGGAAAAAATCTTTGCCCGGAGACCGACACCCCGAGTGTCATCCTGAGCGGAGTATGAAATCCCGACGATATTGTGCTGCTTTATGAATGTTTTTATCGGGATTTCATACGCAGTCGAAGTTTTGCAAAGTGTAGCGCAGAGCGCGGAACGGAGCAAAACCGCAAGCGCGTTGAGCGCGCAGCGGGATCTGCGCCGGGTTTTCTCAATGTCTGCAAATCCTTTGTTACATTTTCAAAGTGAACTCATGCCGATCACGTTCAAATGTTACTTGATGCAGGCAAGCGTGTCATAAACCGTTTGCAGATCCCGCTGCACATTCGCCTTTGGCGAATATTTGCGCTTTTGCTCGCTGCGGTGCAGCATTTGCAACAAGTTGCAAAATGCGCATCCTCGACCCGCAAAAGTTCGACTCCGCGCCATTTCACAGCCTGCTGTGAAATAACGCTCCGCTCAGGATGACACTTCTTCTGATTTCTACCTTCGGTAGAGCGAAAAATTCTTGACTATAAAGGAAAACTGTGCTATACTGAATGCAAAGAAGCAAACGTAAGGAGGTTTTCCATGGATTTTTTGACGCTTTGTGCTAAGCGGTATTCAGTGCGCTCGTATCTGCCCGATCCTGTGCCCCAAGAGGCACTTGCGGAAATTTTGCGCGCAGGGCAGCTTGCACCCACCGCAAAGAACAATCAATCGCAAAAGATATTCGTTATGCAAAGTCCCGAGGCAAAAGCCAAGCAACAACAGCTGCACGCCTGCTACGGTGCGCCCCTGGTGCTGCTGATATGCGGTGATGAGGAAATTGCCTGCAACCGCCCCGTAACGCATCATTCCATGGCGGAAATGGACGCCTCTATCGTGGCAACGCACATGATGCTTGCAGCAAAGTCGCTGGGGGTGGACTCGACCTGGATCTGCGCCTTTGACCATGACATGGCAAGCGAGCTGTTCTGCCTGCCCGATCACGTCAAGCCGCATCTTTTGCTCGCGCTTGGCTATCCCGCGCCCGACGGCACGCCCTCGCCAAGACACACCGACCGCAAGCCGCTGGAGCAGACGGTGACGTACCTTTAATTTAACATTACTCCGTAGGGGCGACCTGTGGTCGCCCGCGATACAAGAAGAGATAAGAGGGCTAGCGACCACAGGTCGCCCCTACGGAATATCGTTTTATAATTTATAATTGTCATATCGAATTTTTGAAAGGAGAGATCCTATGGAACAAAACAAAACCGTGCTTTCCATCAAGCACGTATCCAAGCACCTTGGCAAACGCAAGATTCTCTCGGATATCACACTGGACGTTAAGGAAGGCGAGATATTCGGATTTTTGGGCCCGAACGGTTCGGGTAAGACTACCACGATCAAGCTGATTTTGGGGCTTTTACGCATGGAGAGCGGCGAGATCAGCATTTGCGGTCACGACAACGTCAAGGAGTTTGAGCAAGCCATGCGCTGCGTGGGCGGCATTATTGAAAACCCCGAGATGTACAAGTATCTGACCGGCAGACAGAATCTGGAGCAGTATGCTCGTATGTATCCCGATCTGCCCCGCGAGAGAATTGACGAGGTCATTCGCCTGGTGCGCATGGAGAGCCGCATTGACGATAAGATCGCCAAGTATTCGCTTGGTATGCGTCAGCGTCTGGGCATTGCGCAGGCGGTGCTGCATCACCCCAAGCTGTTGATTTTGGACGAGCCCACCAACGGACTTGACCCTGCGGGCATTAAGGAGCTACGTGACGTGCTCAAAAAGCTTTCCCGCGAGGAGGGCGTGGCGGTATTCGTCTCCAGCCATATGCTCTCCGAGCTGCAGCTGATGTGCGACCGCGTGGGCATCATTGACCGCGGTGTGACCGTGGGCTACCGCTCCTTGAACGCGGACGGCATGATCGATGAGGACGACAACTCGCACTATACGCTGGAAACGCCCGACGGTGACAAGGCAATGCAGCTGCTGGCTGCCGATGCGCCTTGCACCAACGTCAGATATGACGGCGTGCTGACCTTTGATGCGATGCACGACAGCGTGCCCGAGATCGTCGCCCTTTTGTGCCGCGAGGGCGTGCGTGTGTACGGTCTTGCAAGACAAAAGAAATCCTTGGAGGATACCTTCCTTGAAA
>JAFNZX010000060.1 GCA_017382615.1 Clostridia bacterium
ACGTCGGTATCCGGCTGCGGCCCTGCCTTTGCCTATCTGTTTGCAGACGCGCTTGCCAAGGGTGGCGAGGATTGCGGGCTTTCCTACGAGCAAGCCACCGCACTCGCCTCGCAAATGCTGCTGGGCGCGGCGCTCATGCTGCAAGAGGACGGCAGATCGCCCGACGCGCTGCGCGAAGCAGTGTGCTCCAAGGGGGGCTCTACCATTGAGGGCGTGAAGGTCATGTGGGAAAAGGATCTTGCAGGCATCGTACGCGACGCAGTCAAGGCGTCCTACAAACGAAATCAGGAACTCGGAAAATCATAAAACCAGGAGGACATCATGATTAAAACAGCACTCGTTTCCGGCATGGAAAAATGCTTCCCCGATCAGCAGATCGAGGATTTTGCGCCCCTGACGGCACTTTCGGTACTCAAAAATGAGCGTTTCTCGGTGCAGCTGCTGCACAAGAGCGAGCCCGATCACGCAGGACGCGCCATCGTGCGCATTGACGGTGAGCTTGCCAAATACGCCACCGTGCGCAACGTCAAGTGCATTCCCGTGGATATTGCCATTTTCCCCGGCATTGATACAAGCAACTATCTGCGCACAGAGCCCGGTCTTTACCCCGATCTGCTGCAGCCCTTGCACTACGGCGGCGCGATCTCCATTATGAAAGACCAAACACAGAGTGCCTGGATCGAATTTGACCTTGACGGCTCTGTGGAGGCAGGCGTTTACCCCATGGCAATCACGCTTGTGGACGGACTTGGCAACGAGGTGGCAAAGGAATGCTTTGAGGTCACCGTGATCAACGCAATGCTGCCCGCGCAGGAAATGCGCGTGACGCAATGGTTCCATACGGATTGCCTTGCCAACTACTACAACGTGCCCGCATGGAGCGAGGAGCACTGGAGAATTGTCGAAAACTTTGCCCGCACGGCAAGAAGAAACGGCATCAATTTGCTGCTGACTCCCGTGTTTACTCCCGCGCTGGATACCGTTGTGGGCGGTGAGCGCACCACGGTGCAGTTAGTGGACGTTTGCAAGAACGGCGACGCCTACTCCTTCGGCTTTGACAAGCTGGATCGCTGGATCGAGATGTGCAACCGCGTGGGTATTGAGTATTTTGAAATTGCGCACCTGTTCACGCAATGGGGTGCGGAGCACGCGCCCAAGGTCATGGCGACCGTGGACGGCGCATACAAGAAGATCTTTGGCTGGGAAAGTGCGGCTACGGGCGAGGAATACAGCACCTTCCTGCGTGCATTCCTTGCAGCGTTCCTTGATCACATGAAGGCTCGCGGTGACGATAAGCGTTGCTATTTCCATATCTCGGACGAGCCCAACGAAACGCAGCTGGAGTCCTATAAGGCGGCAAAGGCGGTGGTATACGATCTGATCAAGGATTACCCCATCATGGACGCGCTCTCCAACTTTGAATTCTTCAAGCAGGGCATTGTGCCGCTGCCTATTCCCTCCAACGACCACGTAGAGCCTTTTATTGAGGCAAAAGTGCCCGGTCTTTGGACCTATTATTGCTGCGGTCAGCTTTCGGGCGTTTCCAACCGCATGATGGCAATGCCCTTGTGGAGAACGAGATCGATCGGTTACCAGTTCTATAAATATGATATCGCGGGCTTTTTGCAGTGGGGATATAACTTCTATAATACCTGCGGTTCGATTGACCCGATCAATCCTTACGTCGATGCTTGCGGCGAATACTGGGTGCCTGCGGGAGATACCTATTCGGTCTACCCTGCACAGAACGGCGAGGCGTTGGAGTCCATTCGCATTCTGTCCTTC
>JAFNZX010000061.1 GCA_017382615.1 Clostridia bacterium
GAAGGGCCAGAGCGCGGAAGAGAACCAGGTATCCAACGTATCGGGGTCCTGACGCATCGTCTTGCCGCACTTGGGGCAAACGGCAGACGCATCCTTGGTGACTACGGTCTCGCCGCAATCGTCGCAGTAGAACGCGGGAATGCGGTGACCCCACCAAAGCTGACGGGAAATGCACCAGTCGCGGATATTTTCCATCCAGTGGAAGTAGTTCTTTTCAAATCTTTCGGGAACGAAACGGATGTCGCCGCCGCGGACAGCATCAATAGCAGGCTTTGCAAGGGGCTCCATCTTGACGAACCACTGCAGAGAAACGCGGGGCTCAATGGTAGAACCGCAGCGATAGCAGGTGCCGACGTTGTGCGCGTAATTATCAACCTTGATTAAGAAGCCGCCCTCTTCCAGATCCTTAACGATCTGCTTTCTTGCAACAAATCTGTCCATGCCTGCGTAAGCGGGATAGTCCTCGGTGATCTTGGCGTCGTCGGTCATAACGTTGATGACGGGCAGGTTGTGGCGTGCACCAACCTCAAAGTCGTTGGGGTCGTGCGCAGGGGTGATCTTTACGCAGCCGGTACCGAAATCAGCCTCAACGTAATCGTCCGCGATCACGGGGATCTCTCTGCCAACCAAGGGAAGAATCAGCATCTTGCCAATCATGTCCTTGTATCTTTCGTCGTTCGGGTTAACGGCAACTGCAGTATCGCCCAAGAGCGTCTCGGGACGGGTGGTTGCAACCTCCAGGTGACCGCTGCCGTCCTTGAAGGGGTAGCGGATGTGCCAGAAGTGACCTGCCTGATCCTCGTATTCCACCTCAGCGTCGGAAATGGAGGTCAAGCATTTGGGGCACCAGTTGATGATGCGGTTGCCGCGGTAGATCAGACCCTTGTCGTACAGCTTGACGAATACGGTCTTGACAGCCTCGGAGCAGCCCTCGTCCAGAGTGAAGCGCTCGCGCGACCAGTCGCAGGAAGAGCCCATCTTCTTGAGCTGGGAGATGATTCTGCCGCCGTACTGCTCCTTCCAAGCCCATGCGCGCTCCAAAAAGCCGTCTCTGCCGAGCTGCTCCTTGGTAATGCCTTCCTTGCGCATTGCCTCCACGATCTTTGCCTCGGTGGCAATGGATGCGTGGTCGGTGCCGGGCAGCCAAAGTGTGCAAAAGCCTGCCATGCGCTTATAGCGGATCAGAATATCCTGCAGGGTGTTGTCCAGCGCGTGACCCATGTGCAGCTGACCTGTAATGTTTGGAGGGGGAATGACGATGGTGAACGAGGGCTTGCTGTGGTCGATGGTGGGGGTGAAGTACCCCTTTTCGCACCACTCGGCATAAATCTTGTCCTCAAAATCACCGGGGGAATAGGTTTTCGGTAATTCGTTGTAGGAATTCATGTCTATTTTCTCCTTACTATAATTTTCAAATAAAAAAGCTCCACCGTCGCTGACTTGTATCAGGACGTGGAGACGCGGTACCACCTGATTTCACACCCAACTCGGGCATGCACTCAAATCACTTTAACGGCGTGTTGGGCAAAGCCCCCGTTACGGACTACTTTGCAGCTTGCACTTCACCCGTACCGCTCCCGGACGACTTGGGCAATGCTTTCCTCGAACTCTCACCAACCGTTCGATCTCTGTGCGAAAGGGGATTGCCTACTACTTCCGTTCCCAGCGTTTGACATATACGGATAGAGTATAGCACGAAAAGGGAGGTTTGTCAATGCGTTTTTGAAAAAATGGAGCGGATAAAAACAAAAAATCCTGCACGGTTGTGCAGGATTTTTGGAGCTGGTAATCAGAATCGAACTGATGACCTCGTCATTACCAATGACGTGCTCTACCGACTGAGCCATACCAGCAATTTGTGCCGCTCGTTGACGACTTTGATAGTATAACAGATTCTTTTCCGTTTGTCAATACCTTTTTGCAAATTTTTTAGATTTTTTTTTGAAAAAAATTTCAGGATAGTTTCGGGAGCGATTTTTACTCATAAAATCAGACTTGAAATTGACAAAAAAAGCGGCTTGTGCTATAATAAAAGCATGAAAGGCGGTGCAAGTATGGATCATTTTGAAACGAGAGGCGAAAGAGCAAAATCCCTGTTTTTACAAGGCTACACCTGTGCGCAGGCGGTAGTGCTGGCGTTTGAGGATATTACGGGACTGGATAGAGAGATGGCGGCAAGGCTGGCAAGCGGCTTTGGCGGCGGCATGGGCAGAATGAGAGAGGTCTGCGGTGCGGTGAGCGGCATGTTTATGGTGTACGATTTGGTTCTTGGCTATAGTGAGCCCGGTGATGCGGAAAGCAAAAAACGCGTGTATGCCGATATCCGCGAATTGGCGCACCGCTTCAAGGCGCAGTCGGGCGGCTCTATTGTTTGCCGTGAGCTGCTGGCGGGTGTGGAAACCACCGAGGGCGGTGACCCGGAGCAGAGAACTGCCGAATATTACGAAAAGCGTCCATGTCCCAATTTGGTTGCACTTGCAGCCGACGTGCTGGACGGGTTTTTGAGAGAAAAACAGGTTATATCATGAAAAACAGCCCGATGGGGCTGACAAATTAGCGGAAAAAAGAAGGAAATAAGAAATGAGCTTGACGAAGACACGATTTCGTCAAGCTCTCTTTTTGCATTCTATTAGTGATATTCCGACTGCGTCGGAGTTTTATTGCCCTATGGGCAGTGATATTGTTCGGCTGCGCCTTTCAGTGATATTCTATTCGCCTTTCTAACTCGCGCAGCGAATACCACTCGGCGTAAGCCGAATAACACTGCAAGGCAATATCACTCGCCGCAGGCGAATAGAACTGGGGCGATACTCCGCTTGGA